>JADHLS010000018.1 GCA_016780605.1 Reyranella sp. | reverse complement strand
GCGCGGCCGCGTCCGGTCCCGGCGCCGGGATCGTGGCCTTTCCCTTGAACAGCGCGTCGAACAGGAAGGTTCTCATAAGTCGTGGCCGGACTAGGAGCAGTTGAACGACTTGTTGCAGAGTGGGAAGTCCGCGACGATGTTGCCCTCGATGGCGGCCTCGAGCAGCGGCCACTGGAACCAGCTGGCATCGCGCGCATGAACGCGGGCGAGCTGGCCATCCGCGCCGATGCGCACGCTCACGAACACGTCGCCCCGGAAGGCCTCGACCAGCGCCGCCCCCTCGCCACCCGCCGATGCCGGACGATCGCTGCGGATCTCACCGGCGGCCAGGCGGCCCAGGATCTGCGGCAGGATGCGAAGGCTCTCGGCGATCTCGTCCATGCGGACCATCAGGCGCGCATCGACGTCGCCGCCGGTCCTGGTCTTGAGATCGAAGTCGATGCTGTCGTAGGGCGCCGAAGCGAAGCTCTTGCGGGCATCGAAGGCGCGGCCGGAA
Organism: Reyranella sp.; assembly: GCA_016780605.1. Classification (GTDB taxonomy): domain Bacteria; phylum Pseudomonadota; class Alphaproteobacteria; order Reyranellales; family Reyranellaceae; genus Reyranella. The sequence continues at coordinate 17,186 of JADHLS010000018.1, read as the reverse complement.
GCGCGGCCGACGAAGCCACCCGCCGCATACTGGCGAACCAGCTCGGGCGAGACGATGCCGGTGGTGACGGTGCGATCCTGCAGCGACGGCATGGAATCGTAGACCCGCAGCATCTCGGCCCGGGTCTCCTCGAAGCGCGACAGCAGGCCGCGAATCCTTCCGACGCCCTCGGGCGTCAGCTCGGCCGCTACACCGCCCGGCACGATGCAGTCCATCATAAGGCGATGGCCGAAGCAGGCATTGGCGACGGCCAGCAGATCTTCGCGCTGCAGGGTGCAGCGGGCATGGAAGGCGATCACGGAGGCGTCGTTGCAGATCGCACCGACATCGTTGATGTGATGGGAGAGCCGCTCCAGCTCGGCCATCACCGCGCGCAGGAGCACGGCGCGCGGCGGCGGCGTCCAGCCGAGCGCGCTTTCGACGGCGCGTGCGAATGCCCAGGCATAGGCCACCGTGCTGTCGCCCGAGATGCGGCCGACGATGCGCGCCGCCTGCTCGACAAACACACCCGCCATCAGCCCTTCGACGCCCTTGTGCACGTAGCCCAGCCGTTCCTCGAGCCGCACCACCGTCTCACCATTGGCGGTGAAGCGGAAATGACCGGGCTCAATGATGCCGGCATGGACCGGCCCGACCGGGATCTGGTGCAGACCCTCGCCCTCAACCGGCAGGAAGTCGTAGGGCGCATTGGCCTGGCGACCGGGCCATTGGCCGTGGTCGAGCCACGGGCGCGTATCGGGCAGGTCGACGGGCTCGACGCCATAGAGATCGCGCATGGCGCGCTCCAGCCGCAGGGCCGGCGCATGACACGCCGCGACCGACGGATAGCGGCCGGCGTCGGTCTCCAGCGTCACGATCGCCCGCAGTGCGCGCGGCACGTCGTTCAGCGCCATGCGCATGACGGGACCATCGGCCCACAGCGCACTCAGCTCTTGCAGCCCCTTGGCGCAGCCGACCGCCAGTGCCTTCCAGGTGCCGCCATCGACCGCCAGACGGACATAGCCGTCGGCGGCGGCCGGCCGGTCGCCTAAAAGGTCGGCCAGGGCAAGCTCGGCGCTCATCCCAGAAGCTCCGCGGCGCGCTGGAACCAGGCGACCAGGGCCGGCGGGAGGAAGATGCCGGCGGCGAACACCAGCATCAGGTGCAGGACCATGGGCACCGAGGAGGCGTCGACGCGATGTGCGGGTCCCACAGGCTCGCCGAAGATCGTGTCCTGCAAGCGCATCAGAAGGGCGCCAAAGCCCACCAGCAGGCCGAAGGCGGGCAGCAGGGCGAGCCAGGGTTCACGGGCAAAGGTCGTCGTCAGGATCAGGAACTCGCTGGTGAAGACGCCGAACGGCGGCATGCCGCAAATCGCCAGCACGGCGAGGGCAAAGGCTACGGCGAGGCGCGGATGGGTGACGCTCAGCCCCTTGATCTCGGCAATGCGCTGCGTGCCCTTGGCCTGGGCGATGTGGCCGACGGCGAAGAAGATGCCGGACTTGGTCAGGCTGTGCATGGCCATGTGAAGCAGGCCGGCGAAGTTGGCGAGCGGCCCGCCCATGCCGAAGGCGAACACGATCAGGCCCATATGCTCGATCGAGGAATAGGCGAAGAGGCGCTTGATGTCGCGACGCTGGTACAGCATGAACGCCGCGAAGATCAGCGACACCAGGCCCATCACCACCATGATCGGGCCGGGATCGAGCGCCGCGGGCTGGCCCGCGATCAGCATCTTGAAGCGCAGCAGGGCATAGAGCGCCACGTTCAGCAGCAGGCCCGAGAGCACGGCCGAGATCGGCGTCGGGCCCTCGGCATGGGCGTCGGGCAGCCAGGCATGCAGGGGCGCCAGCCCGACCTTGGTGCCGTAACCGATCAGCAGGAAGATGAAGGCGAGGTCGAGGACCTGCGGGTCCATGCGCGATGCCGCCGCCTGCAGAAGGCTCCAGGTCATGGCGGGCACTCCCTCGCCCAGCGCCGGCTGGCCGGCGAGGTAGATCAGGATGGTGCCGAAGAAGGCGAGCGAGATGCCGACGCTCGCAAGGATGAAGTACTTCCACGCCGCCTCGATCGACTGGGGCGTGCGGTAGAGGCCGACCATCACTACCGTGATCAGGGTCGCGAGCTCGAGCCCCACCCACATCAGGCCGATGTTGTTGGCCACCAGGGCGAGGTTCATCGAGCCCATCATCGCCTGGAACATGGCGTGGTAGAACCGCAGGAAGGGCGGTTGCAGCCGGCCGGTCTCGATCTCGTGGCCGATATAGGAGGCGCTGAACAGCGCCGTGGTGAAGCCGACCAGCGTGTTGATGACGATGAAGACGATATTGAACTCATCGACGATGGCGTAGTCACCGGTGAGATAGCCGCCGGTCACCAGCCAGATGCCCGCCGCCAGGGTCGCCAACGAGGCCACGACATTGGCGATGGCGCCCAGGCGATAGCCCGGGATCGCCGCCAGCACGAGGGCCGCGGCATAGGGCAGGACCACCACGAGCTGATAGGCGTGGATCATCGGCGGTCCCCGCGCATACGGTCGAGCGCCTCGATATCGACGGTGTCGAAGCGCTCGCGGATGCGGAACACGAAGACGGCGAACACGAACAGCGCGATCAGAACCGAGAAGGCGACGCTGACCTCGACGACCAGCGGCATGCCGCGCGCGCCGGTGGCCGCCAGGATCAGGCCGTTCTCCATCGACATGAAGCCGACGACCTGGGTCACCGCATTGCGGCGCACGATCATCATCAGGAAGCCCATCAGCACGATCGAGAGCGCCAGGGCCAGCTCCTCACGGGCATGGCCCGACGTCGCGCTCGCCACCTTGACGACCAGCGCCTGGGCAAGGCCCGTCAGCGCGAGGCCGACCAGCAGAGCGGCGCCCACGCCCACCACCTTCTCGACCTCGCGATGGATGCCGAGCCGCGCCACCGTGCGATGCAGGGCCACGGGAATGACGATGCCCTTCAGCACCAGGGCGATGAAGGCGGTGATGAAGAGGTCGGGCCGGTTATCCGACCAGGCCGCCCAGGCGACGGCCAGCGCCAAGGTGACCGACTGGACGGCAAAGGCGTTGAGCACGGCGCCGATGCGCTGCTGGTAGAGCAGAGCGAAGCTCGTGACCAGCATGGCGCCGGCCAGCAGATGGGAGACGTCGTAGGCCTGGTTCATTCGAACACCCCGCGCGTCAGGAAGGCGAGCAGGATGGCGAGGAAGCCGAACACGAAGGCGATGCCCACGAAGTCCGGCAACCGGAAGACGCGCATCTTGGCGATGCTGACCTCCCACACGCCAAGCAGGGCGGCACAGAACAGCAGCTTGGCGGTCCAGGCGGCGAGACCGATGGCCCAACCGCCGACGCCCGCCGTCGCCGGCGCCATGCCGAACGGCGCGAACAGGCAGACCAGCAGCGAGATGTAGAGGACGAGCTTGAGATGGCTCGCCGCCTCGATCAGCGCGAGGTGACGGCCGGAATATTCCAGCACCATGGCCTCGTGCACCATGGTGAGCTCGAGATGCGTCACCGGATTGTCGACCGGGATGCGGGCGTTCTCGGCCAGCGCCACGATGATCAGGGAAATCAGCGACAGCGCGAGCGACACGCGCACGGCGAACGGCTCGGCAATGAAATAGTCGGCGACGCCCGCCAATCTGGTCGTGCCGGCGGCGATGGCCAACGTCAGCACGATCAGCATCATCGCGGGCTCGGCGAGCGTAGCGATCATCATCTCGCGCGACGAGCCGATGCCGCCGAAGCTGGTCCCGACATCCATGCCGGCCAGCGCCAGAAGGGCGCGCGCCGCACCCAGCAGGGCCACTAGCGCCACCACGTCGGCCGCCCAGTTGAACATTAGGCCCGACGCGAAGCTCGGCACCAGGGCGGCCGCCACCCAGGTCAGGGCAAAGATCAGATAGGGTGCCGTGCGGAACAGCCAGGAGGCGCTTCCGGCAATCACCGATTCCTTGCGTAGCAGCTTGGCGAGATCGCGGTAGGCCTGGACCAGCGGCGGGCCCTGGCGCCGCATCAGCAGTGCCTTCACCTTGCGCACGACGCCGACGGCAAGCGGTGCCACCAGCAGCACGAAGGTCATCTGCGCGCCCTGCGCCAGGAACTGCACGACCAGATCGCGGGTCATGTCGTCACCGCCGCGATCGACAGCAGGATGACCAGTGCCGCAAACATCAGCACGAGGTAACGGCGGATGGTGAGAAACTGCAGGATATTCAGCCAGCTGGACAGGCCGATGACGGCCCGCCCGGGCGCGGCATAGAAGGCGCGCCACAGATGATCGATCAGCACGACCGAGAAGCGCGCCGGGCGCTGATCGCCCGGCGGCGGCATGTCGACCGTCTCGCGCGCGCTGAAGGTCACGGCGCCATACACGCGCCGCAGCGGCTGGGCGAAGCTCGATGCGGTGTATTGCGTCGTGGGCGACGGATCGGGAAAGCCGCAGTCCCAGGCGGGCCCGCGGCGCGTGCGCCGCTCGGACAGGCGGTGGACCACGACCAGCGTCGTCAACGACGCGATGGTGACGAACAGGGCGATGATCGGCGCATCGTAGATGCTGCGGTCGGGGTCGAAGGCGATCAGCGAGAAGTACGTGGGCCCGAAGCCCGGGGGCGCCATGGCGCCGCCGAACATGGTTTGCAGCAGCGGCGCCAGCGCGCCTGCCAACACGCTGCCCAAAAGACCACCCAGGATGCAGAGAAGCGCGAGACCGCCCATGGCGATCTGCTGGACCAGCGGCACGTCGTGGGCAGTGGCTGCTTCAGGGCTGCGCGGACGGCCGAGGAAGGCCGTGCCGTAGACGCGCACGAAGCAGGCCGCGGCCAGCGCCGCCGCCAGCGCCAGCATGGCGCCGATCGCGGGCGAGGCGAAATGCAACGCCGCCTGCGGCAACTCGGGAGCGGCGAGGACCGCCTGGAACAGCAGCCATTCCGAGACGAAGCCGTTCAGCGGCGGCAAGGCGGAGATCGCAAGCGCGCCCACCAGGAAGAAGATGGCCGTCCGCGGCATGCGATGGATAAGGCCGCCCAGGCCGTCGAGATCGCGCCGGCCCGTTGCATGCAGGACGGCGCCCGCGCCCAGGAACAGCAGCGACTTGAACCACGAATGGTTGAGCACGTGCAGCAACGCGGCGGCCATGGCGACGACCGCCGAGTCGTCCCTGCCGTTGGCGCGGAAAGCGAGCGCCAGGCCCAACGCCACGAAGATCACGCCGACATTCTCGATGGTCGAATAGGCCAGCACGCGCTTCAGGTCGCGATCGATCACCGCGTAGAGCAGACCCAGCACGGCGGTGATCGCTCCCAGCACGATAGGCGGCAGCGCCCACCACCAGGTCGGCGGCCCCAGGAGGTCGAAGGCGATGCGCACGAAGCCGTAGATCGCCACCTTGGTCATGACGCCGCTCATCAAGGCCGAGACGTGGCTCGGCGCGGCCGGATGGGCGAGCGGCAACCAGGCATGCAGCGGAATGAGGCCACCCTTGGAGCCACAGCCGACCAGCGCGGCCGTGAGGATCAGCGCGGCGACCAGCGGCGCCGGCGGATGGCCGCGCATGGTGTCGAAGGCATAGCCGCCCGCGGGACCGGCGAGCCCGCCGAAGGCGAACAGCAGCGCCGCCGTGCCGATCGCCGCCATGACAAGGTAGAGATGCGCGGCCCGCCGGCTTTCGGGATCGGTGTGGCGCGCCACCACCAGCGCCCATGAGGTGAGCGACATCAGCTCCCAGCAAAACAGGAAGGCGTAGGCATCATCGGCAATGAGCACGAGGTTCATCGCCGCGCAGAACAGCGGGAACAGCGGCTCGACGCGCGGCGTCATCTCGCGGACACGGTCCAGTCCCATGCCGTAGATGCTTGCGGCCAGGATACCGCCATTGACGACGATGCCGAAGAAGGCCGACAGCGTGTCGAGGCGAAGGTGCAGGCCGACCGACGGCAGGCCGATGGGCAGCGTCGCCGTTAGCAGGCCATCGCCCAGCAACACCCTGAGATCGACGACGCCGATGGCAAGTGCTGCCAGCGCGCTCACCGGATAGACCAGCGCCAACGCAAGCCCGCGCGCCGAGGTCGCGACCAAAGCCACGGCAGCCAATGCCCCTAAAGCGACGCCTAACACCTGCAATTCGGGCACGACTGCCTGAGCCTCTCCGGAACGATATTACGATAAATTTGTGTCGAATTGGCCTCAGTGTAGCCAAGGAGCCGCGCGGCGCTAAAGCTCAGAACGCGTGCAGCACCGCTTTTGGCGCGGTTTTACAGGGCGAACCTTGACCCAGCGCAAGTCAAGGAAGATTGCGCGCGCGCTCGTAGGCAGCGGTGAAGTTGGGCGGCGTGTCGGCGCGGCACGGCAGGGCGCGCTTGGGATCGGGCTCATCGATGAAGGCGTCGCGCAGGCGAGCGGCGCAGGGATCCTGCACGACGACCCCGTGGCCCTGGGCGCGGAACACGACATGGCGCGAGGCCGGGAGATGGCGCGCGGCCTCGCGGCCCCAGGCGGGCGGCGTCAGCCAGTCGAAGGTGCCGCTCAGCAGGAGAGTCGGCGTCGCGGCCTTCACCGGCTGGCGCTCGGAGGCCGGCGCCGCCGCGACCCGCCACACCGGACAGAAGGCCGGCGATTTGCTGGTGCTGGCGTTGAGGCCGTAGATGCCGTTCTGGTCGATCATCTTGCGGCGCGCGGCGCGATCGACCGAGGCCCAGGTCTCGCGGCACTCGATGCTGTTGTAGAGTCCGTCGAACTGCTGGGCGTTCTGCTCCAGCAGCCCGCCGTCATTGCTCTCGAGATCCTCGGCGAACATCTTGAGCAGCCGCAGGTCCTTCTTCTGGATGGCGGCGACCGTCTCGGGGATCAACGCCGCCTCGCCCTCGCGCATCATGTGCAGCAGCACCATCAGGATCTTGACCCCGTCCATGCGCACCGATTGCGGGCCATCGTCGAGCTGCAAGGTGAGGTCGATCTGCTTGTCCTGGGCATTTTCGATCGTGCCCTCGACCTCGGCGCGAACGAAGGGATGCCGCTCGCGACAGAGCGCGTCGTTGGCGCAGTCGGTGTAGAGCTGCTCGAAGGCGCGGCGCACGATCTCGGGCTCGTTCTGCTCGCCATTGACCTGCGGCGGGTAGACGCCGTCCAGCACGGCGGCGCGTACCAGGTTGGGATGGCGCCGCATCACCTCCAGCCCCCAGCGCGTGCCATACGAGACGCCGTAGATGTTGATGCGCGGGATACCCATCGCCGCGGCGAGGTCGGCCGCGTCGTCGGCCAGCGCCGGCGTGGAGTACATGCCGAGATCGATCTTGCGGCGGTCGAGTCCAGATCGGCAGCGGATCAGGATATCGCGCTCCTGCTCCTCGGTGACGGCGCGGCGGCGCGCCTTGGCAGGCTCGCTGGTGCGCGGATCGAAACAGTCGAGGTTGGGCGTGGTGCCGCCGGCGCCGCGCTGGCTCAGGATCACGACGTCGCGCTTGCGCCGGATGATGGCCGTCTCGTTCCACCAGTCGCCTTCGGCCAGCGCATCGGCGCCCGGCGAGGAGGCGATCAGCGGCGCGTCGCCCGGCCCACCGGAGAGATAGAACATGGGCTCGGCGGTGGCGGCGCGCTTGGCCTTCAGCACGGCCACCTTGAGCCGCACCTCGCGGCCCTCGGGCTGATCGCGGTTCTCGAGCACGACCAGCACGAAGCATTCGACGCGATCGCCGCGCGGCGGCTTGAACGTGCAACGCTCGCGCTCCAGCCGCGGTACGGGTGCAGCAAGCGCGCTTCCTGCCAAAATGAGCAGGAATGCTGCCAAGCCGCCTCGCCAGCACAGTCGAGCCATGGACATGTTGTGCCACATCGTGGCTTGTGAGGGCATGAAGTAATTCTATGGAAAGGCGGCGGTGGAATGGCTTGTCAGGCCGTTCACCGGACCGCACTTATGCCCCCATGACCTCACGTTCCTATTGGACCGCCGTTTGGTGCGGTTTTCTCGTCCTCACCATCGGTCTGGGCGTCCGCCAGAGCTTCGGCATCTTCCTGAAGCCGGTCTCGGCCGAACTGCATGTCGGCCGCGAGCTGTTCTCCTTCGGCACGGCGCTCTCCATGCTGCTGATGGGCGCCGCGGGTCCCTTGGCAGGCCAGCTGTGCGACAAGTTCGGATCGGCCCGCACCATTGCCGGCGGCGGCCTGCTCTACGTCCTCGGCATGATCGCGACCGCCACCATGCATGACGGCTTTATGCTGGTAATGGGCAATCTCCTGGTCGGCATCGGCCTGTCGGCCGCGTCCTTCGGGCCGGTGTTGAGCGTGATCCTGCGCGTGGCGCCACCGGCCAAGGCGGCCCTGGCCGTTGGCATCTGCTCGGCCGGTGGCTCGTTCGGCCAGTTCTTCATCGTGCCGCTGGCGGCCGTGCTGCAGAACTACTTCGGGGACTGGCGCCCGACCATGTGGGCCCTGACAGGCGTTGCCGTCCTGATCATCTTCCTGGCGGCAGGCCTGAACGACAGCCAGCAGATCGCCGCCAACCGCAAGGCCGGCGGCGGCCAACAGACGACGGGCGCGGCGTTGTCCGAGGCCTTCGCCCAGAGGAGCTACATCCTGCTGCTGGTCGGCTACTTCGTCTGCGGCTTCCACGTCGCGTTCGTGGGCGCCCATCTGCCGGCCTACATCTCCGACAAGGGCATCGGTCTGTCGCTGCTCGGCGTCAACCTGTCGCCCGCCGAGCTGGGCGGCTGGGCGATCGGCATGGTCGGCCTGTTCAACATCGCGGGCGCCATCCTGTGGAGCTCGATGGGCGGCAAGTACAAGCGCAAGAACCTGCTGACCCTGCTCTATCTGCTGCGCTCGCTGGTGTTCCTGGGCTTCGTCCTGGTGCCGCTGTCGGCGGCCTCGGTGCTGGTGTTCGCCGCGGCGCTGGGCTTCCTGTGGCTGGGCACCGTGCCGCTCACCACCTCCCTGGTCGGCTACATCTTCGGACCGGTGCATCTCACCATGCTGAACGGCATCGTCTTCTTCGGCCATCAGGTCGGCAGCTTCTTCGGCAGCTGGGGCGGCGGCCGCGTCTACGACCTGCAGGGCAACTACGACCTGATGTGGTGGATCTCGATCGCGCTCGGCCTCGTCTCGGCCCTTCTGCACTGGCCCATCGTCGAGGAGCGGCTTGCACGGCCGGTCTCGGCGGTGCCGCAGCCCGCGTGACGACCGGCTCCTCGACGGTGGCCTGGCGCTCCCTCCTCCTGTGGGGGAGCGCCGCGCTCGTCGTGACCGTGACGGCGGTGTCTTTCGTCCTGTGGGGCCTGAACGGGCCGGCCTACCTTGTCGATCTGATCGCGACGTATTGCCTTTAGCCGCCGTCTAAAGCACGAACTTGCTCAGATCCGCATTCTTCGCCAGCGCGCTCACCTTCTCGCGCACATAGGCCGCGTCGATCTCGATCTTCTGGCCGGGCTTGTCGGAGGCGGTGAAGCTGATCTCCTCCAGAAGCTTTTCCATCACCGTATGCAGGCGGCGTGCGCCGATATTCTCGACCGTCTCGTTGATGTCGGCCGAGAGCCTGGCGAGCTCGTCGATGGCGTCGGGCTTGAAGTCGAGCTCGACCTTCTCGGTCGCCAGCAAGGCCTTGTACTGCTTGACCAGGCTCGCCTCGGGCTCGGTCAGGATGCGCTTGAAATCCTCCTGATTGAGCGACGCCAGGCTGACGCGGATCGGCAGCCGGCCCTGCAGCTCGGGCAGCATGTCCGAGGGCTTGGCGAGATGGAAGGCGCCGGAGCAGATGAACAGCACGTGGTCGGTCTTCACCGGCCCGTGCTTGGTGTTCACGGTCGTGCCCTCGATCAGCGGCAGCAGGTCGCGCTGCACGCCTTCGCGGCTCACGTCGCCGCCGCCGCGGAACTCACTGCGGGCCGTGATCTTGTCGATCTCGTCGATGAACACGATGCCGTTCTGCTCGACCGAATCGCGCGCCTCGCGGACGACCTTGTCCTGGTCGAGGAGCTTGTCGCTCTCCTCGCGCATCAGCGTCTCGTGGGATTCGGCCACCGTCAGCTTGCGCTTCTTGGTGCGCCCGCCGAACGCCTTGCCCAGCATGTCGCCGAGATTGATCATGCCGACCGAGGCGCCGGGCTGGCCCGGCACCTCGAACTGCATGGGCGCGCCGGTGTCGGCGACCTCGATCTCGACCTCGCGGTCGTTGAGCTCGCCGGCGCGCAGCTTGTGGCGGAAGCGCGTCCGCGTCTCCTCGCTGGCGCCGCTGCCGCAGAGCGCATCGAGCACGCGGTCCTCGGAGGCGAGCTCGGCCTTGGCGCGCACATCCTTGCGCATACGCTCGCGCGCCATGTCGAGGGCGGCCTCCATCAGGTCGCGCGCGATCTGCTCGACGTCGCGGCCGACATAGCCGACCTCGGTGAACTTGGTGGCCTCGACCTTGAGGAACGGCGCGTTGGCAAGCTTGGCGAGGCGGCGGGCGATCTCGGTCTTGCCGCAGCCGGTCGGGCCGATCATCAGGATGTTCTTGGGCAGCACCTCTTCGCGCAGCGCCTCGGGCAGCTGCAGGCGGCGCCAGCGGTTGCGCAGCGCGATGGCGACGGCGCGCTTGGCGTCCTGCTGTCCGACGATGTGCTTGTCGAGCTCGGAGACGATCTCGCGCGGGGAAAAGTCGTTGCTCATGTCACTCAGAGTTTTTCGAGGACGAGGGTGTGGTTGGTGTAGACGCAGATGTCGGCGGCGATATCCATCGCCTTGCGGGCGATCGCTTCGGCATCCAGGCCGTCCACATCGATGAGTGCACGCGCCGCGGCCAGCGCATAGTTGCCGCCCGAGCCGATGGCGATGATGCCGCCTTCCGGCTCCAGAACGTCGCCCGAGCCCGACAGCAGCAGCGAGACGTCCTTGTCGGCCACCGCCATCATCGCCTCCAGCCGGCGCAGGTAGCGGTCGGTGCGCCAGTCCTTGGCGAGCTCGATGCAGGCGCGCAGCAGCTGGCCAGGATGGCGCTCCAGCTTGCTCTCGAGCCGCTCGAACAGGGTGAAGGCATCGGCCGTCGAGCCGGCGAAGCCCGAGACGATCTGGCCGTTGCCCAGCCGGCGCACCTTCTTGGCGTTGCCCTTGACGATGGTCTGCCCCATCGAGACCTGGCCGTCGCCCGCCATTACCACCTGGCCCCCCTTGCGGACGGAAAGAATGGTCGTGGCGTGCCAGCCCGGCCCGGAGGAAGTTTCGGATTGTGGGGACATGGCCCCGTAAATAGTCATTCGCGGCAGCAAATCAATCGCAAGCAGCAGACCCCTTCACGTGCCGTGCTAACGTCCGGGCATGAACGACCACCCTGTCATCGTTATCGGTGCCGGCATTATCGGCACCGCGACCGCCCGCGCCCTGCAGCGCGAGGGCCATGCCGTCACGCTGGTCGACAGCGGCGAGCCGGGTCGCGCCACCTCCTATGGCAATGCGGGCTTCATCGCCATCGACCACCTCCTGCCGCTCGCCCGCCCCTCGACGCTGCGGCGCGTGCCGCAGATGCTGATGGATCGCAACGGACCGCTCACCGTGCATCGGCCCAGCATCCCCGCCCTGCTGCCCTGGATGGCCCGCTTTGCGCTCGCCGCCTACAGCCAGGCCGAGGTCAAGAAGGGCGTCGATTCCTTCGTGCCGCTGATGGCCGAGGCCAATGTCTCCTGGAAGGCGGAGATCCAGGCCTCGGGGCTGGGTGAGCTCTTCAAGGCCAAGGGCGCGCTCTACGTCTACGAAAGCGAGGCGGGCTTCGCCGGCGGCGAGGAGGAACGCGCGCTGCAGAAGGCCAAGGGCATGACGTTCGAGATCCTCGACGGCAACCGCGCGCGCGAGATGGCGCCGGGGCTCACCGATCGCATCGTGCGCGGCGTCTATTATCCCGATGGCATGCACACCATCAATCCGTACCGCGTGGTGGCGATGCTCGCCGAGCGCTTCGCCGCCGACGGCGGCAGCATCCTGCGCAGCCGCGTGCGCGGCTTCGGCCGCGACGGCAATCGCGTGACCTCGGTCGAGACGACCGACCAAAGCCTGTTCGCCAAGGCCGTGGTGATCGCGGCCGGCCGCGCCTCGAGCGAGCTGACGCGGCTGCTGGGCTTCAACGCACCGCTGGTGTCTGAGCGCGGCTATCACGTCATGCTGGCGCCCGACAATGTGCGCTTCGACCTGCCGGTGAGCCTGGCCGAGCGCGGCTTCGTCGTCACGCCCATGCAGGAGGGCTTGCGCCTGGCCGGGACCGTCGAGCTTGCCGCGCCGCATCAGCCGCCGTCGTGGCATCGCGCCGATCTCCTGGTGCGGCATCTCAAGGACGTTCTCCCCGGCGTCGGCGGCACCGAGCAGAGCCGCTGGATCGGCGAACGGCCAAGCCTGCCCGACTTCCGCCCCGCGATCGGCCGCGCGCCGCGCCTCGCCAACGTCTATTGCGGATACGGCCATCAGCACGTCGGTCTCACGCTCGCCACCGCGACCGGCCGGCTGATCGCACGCCAGATGGCTGGCGAGGAGTTGCCGGAGGCATTGCAGCCCTGCGATCCTGGCAGGTTCGGTTAGGTTGCGCCGTTACGGCGGCGGGACTAGCGTTTGCGGGCTAATCTGGTGCATCGACGACCCCAGGAGGCCGGCATGAGTTCTCATCGCAGCCCCGCAGAAGTTCGTTCCAGCTTAAAGCATCCCATCATCGACGCCGACGGCCACTGGATCGAGTACAATCCGGTGTTCGCCGAACGCATGCGCAAGGTCGCGGGCGACAAGGCGGGCGACGGCTTCCTCGCTTCGCAGCGCCGCATCCCCGATGCGCTCAAGCTCTCGATCGCCGAGCGCAAGCAGCGCGGCATCGCCATGGAGGGCTATTGGAGCCGACAGACCACCAACACACGCGACCGCGCCACGGCGATGATGCCGCGCATGCTCTACGACCGGCTCACCGAGCTCGGCATCGATTTCGGCGTGATCTATCCCACCGCCGGCCTCAGCATCCCGCGCATCCCCGACGACGAGACCAGGCGCGCCGTGATACGTGGCTTCAACATCGTCACCCATGAATACTTCGCCAAGCTCAGCGACCGGCTGACGCCGGCGGCGGTGATCCCGATGTACACGCCCGAGGAGGCGATCGCCGAGCTGGAGTTCTGCACCAAGGAGCTCGGAGCCAAGGTCGGCATGTTCGGCGGCGGCATCCCGCGCCGCATTCCGATGGCCAAGGATCTTGACGTGGCGCTCGGCCGCTTCGCCGTCACCTACGACAACCTCGGCATCGACAGCGACCACGACTACGACGCGGTGTGGCAGAAGTGCCGCGAGCTCCGCATCGCACCCACCTTCCATGCCGGCGGCCGCGGCTTTGGCCTGCGCAACTCGCCCAGCAACTTCACCTTCAACCATATCGGCCACTTCGCCGCCGCTGGCCACTCGATCGCCAAGGGCCTGTTCCTGGGTGGCGTGACGCGGCGCTTCCCGGACCTCAACTTCGCCTTCCTCGAGGGCGGCGTGGGCTGGGGCTGCCAGCTGTTCGCCGACCTGATCGAGCACTGGGAGCGGCGGGGCGCCAAGGGCATCGCTTACATGGATCCCAAGAAGCTCGACCGGAAGATGCTCCGAAGCCTGGTCGACAAGTACGGCTACGAGGAGATCGCGGCCGAGCTCGACAAGCGCGACGGTTGGCCCGCCAAGGAGGAGGACGAGGCGACCGGCGGCATGACGGTGCTCGACGACTTCGCGGCCTGCAAGATCACGCGCAAGGAGGACTGGGTCGACCTCTACGCCCGTCCCTACTACTTCGGCTGCGAGGCCGACGATCGCATGAACGTGACGGCCTTCGGCAGGGCCAACCCGTTCGGCGCGCGCATCAACGCCATCTTCAGCTCCGACATCGGCCACTTCGACGTGCCCGACATGCTGAGCCCGGTGCCCGAGGCGTACGAGCTGGTCGAGGACGAGCTGATCACGCCGGAGGATTTCCGCGACTTCACCTTCACCAACGCCGTGCGGCTGTGGGGCCAGCAGAACCCCAGCTTCTTCGAGGGCACGGTGGTGGCCAAGGAAGCGGCCGCCGTGCTGAACGTGGCGCCCGCCAAGGTCGCCGCCGAGTAGGTGCGCCTACTCGATCACGTCGTCAGCGGTGTTCAACATCACGGGCGAAAGCGTGAGACCGAGCGCTTTCGCCGTCCTGAGGTTCAGCACCATTTCGTATTTGGTCGACAGCACGACCGGCAGGTCGGACGGCTTGTCGCCCTTGAGGATGCGGCCGGCATACACGCCGCCCTGGCGGAAGGTATCGAGCACGCTGCTGCCGTAGCTGATCAGGCCGCCGTCCATTGCGAACTCACGGAACGGATAGATCGCGGGCAGGCCATTGCCGGCGGCCAGCGCGATGATCTGCTTGCGGCGGTTGGTCAGGAAGGCGCCGCTGCCGACCACGAAGGCGCCGACGCGCTCGCGCGCGAAGTTTCCGAACGCCGCGTCGATGTCGGCCGCCGTTCGCACCTGCTGCACGCTGAGCTGCAGGCCGATGCGCCGCGCCATCTCCTGCATGCCCGGCACCTGCGCCACGGCGTCCGGAAGGTTCTGATCGACGAAGAAGCCGACGGCCGTCACACCCGGAACGATCTCGTGCAGAAGGGAGAGCTGCTTGGGCGCGACATCGACGCCGAAGAAGCTCGCCCCCGTGATGTTGCCGCCGGGCCGACCGAGGCTCGCGACGATGCCGGCGCGGACGGGGTCGGCGCCGTTGATGAAGACGATGGGAATGGAGGTGGTCGCCTCCTTGGCGGCAAGCGCCGCGGCATCCGTGTAGGTCACCAACACCTCGACCTTGCGGCTCACCAACTCGGCCGCCAGCGCCGGCAAGCGATCGTATTTCTCCTCGGCCCAGCGGCTTTCAATGACGAGGTTGCGGCCGTCCTCGTAGCCGGTTTCGGCGAGACCTTTGTGAAAGAAGGCGATGCGTTGGGCAAACGGTCCAGGCGACACCGCGCTCAGGAAGCCAATCACCGGCTTGGCCTGCGCATGAGCCATGACGGGCGACAGCGCCATTCCGCCGACAACCGTCATGAAATCGCGTCGTCGCACAGCCTCCTCACGCTCCATACTGCAGCAGCGTCTCGCCATTGGCCCTGAGCCACGCCCGCGGCTTGGCCATGGGACCGTCGCACAGCGCCTCGGCGAGCGCCCAGAAGCGCGGGCTGTGATTGAGATGCACCAGATGGGCGACTTCGTGCGCCACCAGATAGTCCAGGACCTCCGGCGGTGCGAACACCAGGCGCCAGGAAAAAGACAGGCCGCCGTCGGGGCCGCAGCTGCCCCAGCGCGAGCGGCTGTCGCGCACGCTGATGCGCTTGAACGGTCGGCCAGCGCGCTCGGCCTTGGCGTGGACCAGGGGGATCAACCGCGTGCGCAGCTGGCCGGTCAGCCAGTCGCGCAGGCGGCGCGGCAGGTGCTCGGCATGGCCCGCGACATGGATCTCGCCAGCCTCGAGCCACACCGTGCCACGCACGTCGCCACGATGGCGGACGCGATGCGGCTCACCGAACAACGGGACCTCGGCGCCGTCGGCGAACGGCCGCCGGGCCGGCAGGCGCTTCAAGCGGGCGGCGATCCAGCCGGCCTGGGTCTCGGCGAAGCCGATTGCGGCCGCCTGGGACATGCGCAAGGGAGCCGTCAGCAGGATGCGCCGCCCGGCGACGTCGACCCTGAGCGACACCCGCCGCGCACGGCGACTGCGCACGAACGTGACGGGCAGGGTATCGCCGGCATGAGCAATGGTCAGTTGCTCGGGCTCGGACGCCGCTTTAGGCAGGACGAAGCGCAACACGGTGCCGGACAACGACATGCACCTCATCATACCAGAGCGGAGCCGCTGACGTGACCCTCGATCTTGCGCGGCTGCGCACTGAGACCCCCGGCTGTGCTCGCGTACTGCATCTCAACGCGGCGGGATCGGCGCTGCCCAGCAGGCGCACGCTCGATGCCACCGTGGGCCATCTCGAGCTCGAGGCCGAGATCGGCGGCTACGAGGCGGCGGCGCAAGCACAGGACCAGCTGGAGGGCTTCTACCCGGCGATCACCAGGCTGATCGGCGCCAAGGCCGACGAAATCGCCTTCGTTGAGAACGCCACCCGCGCCTGGGATCTCGCCTTCTACTCCCTCGACTTCAAGCCGGGCGACCGCATCCTGACCTGCGTCAGCGAATACTCGTCGAACTACATCTCCTATCTGCAGACGGCAAAGAAGACGGGGGCTGAGATCGTGGTCGTGCCCGACGACAATTACGGCCAGATCGATCTCGGCGCCCTCGAGCGCGCCATCGACCGGCGCACCAAGCTGGTCTCGATCTCGCACGTGCCGACCCAGGGTGGGCTGGTGCAGCCGGCCGAGGCCGTCGGCAAGATCGCCAACGATGCGGGCGTGCTCTATCTGCTCGACGCTTGCCAGTCTGTCGGCCAGTTGCCGGTCGATGTCGCCAAGATCGGCTGCGATTTCCTGTCAGTCACGGGGCGCAAATACATGCGCGGACCGCGCGGCACCGGCTTCCTCTACGCCAAGCGCGCGACCACCAGCCACATCGAGCCGATCCTGCTCGACAACCACGCCGCCAAGTGGACCGACGACAACGCCTACACCGTGCGCGACGATGCGCGTCGCTTCGAGAACTGGGAGCGCTACTTCGCCGGCGTCATCGGGCTCAAGGTGGCCACCGACCAGATCAACGAGCTCGGCATGGACGCAATCTGGGCCCGCCTGCGCGAGCTGGCCGATGGCCTGCGGGCGCGGCTGGCGACGGTGAAGAGGGTCACCCTCACCGACCTCGGCAAGGTGAAGGGCGCGATCGTCACCTTCGCCGTCGACGGCATCGACCACAACGCTCTGAAGGCCAAGCTGCGCGAGCAGGCGATCAACGTCACGGTCTCGACGCAGTTCTCCTCCCGCCTCGATCTCAAGGGCCGCGGTCTCCTGAACGTCATGCGCGCCTCGGTGCACGTCTATAACACCGAGGACGAGCTCGACCGCTTCGTGGCCGCGCTCGACGCCATTCTGTGACGTCATGCCCCTGATCTCGCCCGCGGCATCCATGCTGAGCCGATGGTGGCGGATCACCTGAAAGAGCAGCTACAGCAATTGCCCGGCAAATAGCACCGTCCGCAAAAAGGCGACGGCGCGTGCCGAAAGTTGCGCTTCATCTCCGCCCCCAACCGGGTATTACATGAGATGGGGCCAAAGGGGG
>JADHLS010000017.1 GCA_016780605.1 Reyranella sp. | reverse complement strand
GGATCGCCGGTAACCGACACGATTGGGACCGTTCGCGTCAGCTTTGCCACAATGCTGGTCACGACGGTGCCGGTGGTCACGATTAGATCCGGCTGAGCAGCGATTGCAGACGCCGCGAGCTCGGCCAACCGTGCTTCACTTCCGTTGGCGTATCGCTCATCTAATTTGAGGTTTCGGCCCGCCTGATAGCCCAGTTCGGCCAGCCCGGTCCGAAACCCCTTTCCAGTACTTCCGTCGCTGCCTGGTGCCCCAAGCCAAAGATACACCACATGTGGCACCCGCTTCTGCGCGCGCGCGGTACCTGGCGAAAGGGCAGTCGCGGCCATCGAAGCAAAGAGGATACGCCGTCTCATCCTCAAAGCCTACCACGCTAGCCAACCAACTCAACCGCAGCCCTCTTCATCGCGTCATTAACGTCAATGTACGCCTGCGTAGTCGCAATACTTTTGTGACCAGCCAGCGAAGCAAGGACGCGGACGCCGATGCCTTTGCCTGCGTATTCCTTCCAAAACTTGGACACACGGTTGATCTGTCGAAGCATGCTGTCGCTAGTGTGCTTGATGCTGGAGCCGCGCTTTGCTTCCTTGCCAAGCTTGTGGTCGGCTTCTCGTTCGGCGATGTACTCATCGATCACATCGCTGAATGAACGCGTTTGGACAGGTAGACCTTCGCCCAGCTTGTATTCAGTTTGATGAAATAGCTTCAGCCCAAGCCGTTTCGCTTCGGTCGTGTTGCTAGTCTTGAGGCTTTTCCACAGATATTTGCGATTGCCGAGGGCAATGCGAGCCTGCCAAAGCCCGCTGCGTCGGAACAACACAAGCTTGCCAGCTTCTAAACGAAGCTCGTCATCCATCGCATCTGCCTAACATTTGCCTAGCAATCAGCCGTAATCAGCTAGTGCCTAACAAGTGCCTAGCAGCTTGTAGTAACAAAAAGTCCAATAAAACCGGACTTTTATACGCGCCCGTGGCAGTGCTTGAACTTCTTGCCTGAGCCGCAAGGGCAGGGCGCGTTGCGTGCAACTTTGCCCCAGGTCGCGGGATCGTTGGGGTCCTTGGCTGCACGCGCCGAAGGCTTCGGCCGATGCGCCGTAGCGACGCCGCCGCCCTCGGGATCGGCCGGATCGAAGGCCGGATCGTCGCTCATGCGGCTCGCCAGCATCGGATCCTCATGGACCTCGTGCATGCTTGTCGGCATCTCGGGCATCGGCGGCTGCTCCATGCGCAGCTGCAGCGTCGCCAGCAGGCCCACCACCTGCTCGCGCAGGCCGGTGAGCAGGTCGTTGAAGAGATTGAACGCCTCGCGCTTGTACTCGTTCAGTGGATCCTTCTGGCCATAGGCGCGCAGTCCGATGCCCTGGCGCAGATGGTCGAGGTGCAGCAGGTGCTCCTTCCAGCTCTGATCGAAGAGCTGCATCAACACGCTCTTCTCGACCTGGCGCCACACTTCCGGCCCGTATTGCGCCGCGCGCTGGGCGAACAGGCGCTCGACCTGGTCGTTGAGCCGGGTCTTGATCTCCTCGTCGGCGATGCCTTCTTCCTTGGCCCAGTCCTCGATCGGCAGGTCGAGGCCGAAGACGCGCTGCGCCTCCTCCTTGAGCTCGCCCACCTTCCATTGCTCGGCGTAGACGCCCTCGGGGATGGTGCGCTCGACCAGCGCATCGATCACGTCGCGGCGCATGCCGGCGATGGTGTCCGAGACGTCCTCGGTCGCCATCAGCTCGATACGCTCCTTGTAGATCTCCTTGCGCTGGCTGTTCATCACGTCGTCGAAGCGCAACAGGTTCTTCCGGATCTCGAAGTTGCGCGCCTCGACCTTGCCCTGCGCCGTCTCCAGCGCCTTGTTGAGCCAGCGATGGGTCAACGCCTCGTCGTCGGCCATGCCCTTCTTCTGGACCCAGTCGAGCACCTTGTTGTTGCCGAAGATGCGCATCAGGTCGTCTTCCAGGGACAGGAAGAACTTCGACGCGCCGGGGTCGCCCTGGCGGCCCGAACGGCCGCGCAGCTGGTTGTCGATGCGTCGGCTCTCATGCCGCTCGGTACCGACCACGTAGAGACCGCCGGCGCCGCGCACGATCTCGCGGTCGCGCTCGACCTCAGCCTTGATCTCCGCAGCCACGCGCGCGAGCTCGGCCTTGCGCGCCGCCTCGTCGGGAAACTTCGGGGCAAGCTCGGCCTCGGCCTGGCGCACCAGCATGTCGACGTTGCCGCCGAGCTGGATGTCGGTGCCGCGGCCGGCCATGTTGGTGGCGATGGTGATGGCGCCCGGCCGGCCGGCCTGGGCGACGATCTGCGCCTCCTGCTCGTGGTAGCGCGCGTTCAGGACGCTGTGCGGGATCTTGGCTTTCTTGAGCTCCTCCGACAGCGCTTCCGACTTTTCGATCGAGACCGTGCCGACCAGCATCGGCTGCTTGCGCTCCCGGCATTCCTGGATGAGCTTGACGATGGCGCGGGTTTTGTCCGCCAGCGTGCGATAGATCTCGTCGTCGGCGTCCTTGCGGCCGACCGGCACGTTGGTCGGGATCTCGACGACCTCGAGCTTGTAGATCTCGCCGAACTCGGCCGCTTCGGTGAGCGCCGTGCCGGTCATGCCGGCGAGCTTGGGATACATGCGGAACAGGTTCTGGAAGGTGATCGAGGCCAGCGTCTGGTTCTCGCGCTGGATTTCGACCTTCTCCTTGGCCTCGAGCGCCTGGTGCAGACCCTCGGAGTAGCGGCGGCCTGCCATCATGCGGCCTGTGAACTCGTCGATGATGACGACTTGGCCGTCCTTGACGATGTAGTCGACGTCACGCGCGAACAGCTTGTGGGCGCGCAGCGCCTGGGTGACGTGATGCAGCAGCGTCACCTGGTTCGGCGCATAGAGGCTGATGCCCTCCGGCAACAGCCCGTCGCCGCGCAGGATGTCCTCGACCTGCTCGACGCCGGCGTCGGTCAGCACGACCGTGCGGTTCTTCTCGTCCTTCTCGTAGGCGTCCGGCTTGAGGCGCGGGATCACCGTGTCGGCGCGGCGGTAGAGCTCCGAGGAGTCTTCGGCCGGCCCCGAGATGATCAGCGGCGTGCGCGCCTCGTCGATCAGGATCGAATCGACCTCGTCGACGATGGCGTAGTTGAAGGGCCGCTGCACCATGGCGTCGAGGCGGAACTTCATGTTGTCGCGCAGATAGTCGAAGCCCAGCTCGTTGTTGGTGCCGTAGGTGACGTCGCAAGCATAGGCTGCCTTGCGCTGCTCGTCGTCGAGCTCATGCACGATCACGCCGACGGTGAGGCCGAGGAACTTGTAGATCTGGCCCATCCACTCGGAATCGCGCTTGGCGAGGTAGTCGTTCACCGTGACGACATGCACGCCCTTGCCTTCGAGGGCGTTGAGATAGACCGGCAGCGTGGCGACCAGCGTCTTGCCTTCGCCGGTCTTCATCTCGGCGATCTTGCCCTGGTGCAGGACCATGCCGCCCTTGAGCTGAACGTCGAAGTGGCGCTGGCCGAGCGTCCGCTTGGCGGCCTCGCGCACCACGGCAAAGGCCTCGACCAGGAGGTCGTCCAGCGTCTCGCCCTTGGCCAGCCGCTCGCGGAACTCGGTGGTCTTGGCCGCCAGGTCCGCGTCGGAAAGCTTGGTGGTCTCGGGCTCCAGGGCGTTGATCTTCGCCACCGACCTGTCGAAGCCTTTGACGATGCGATCGTTGGCAGTGCCGAACAGGCTGCGAGCCAGCACCCCGAGCATGAAAACCTCGAAATTCTAATGACTTAGGCGGGCACTGCGGCCCGCCGTCCCAGCCAGAGATAGAGACCGGCTCCCTGAGTGTCAACGCAGCGGCCAATGGCCGCCGCTCCAGCGGGTCGAAGCCGCATCAACGACATCCTGCTCACGAAAAAGTGCCGCAATCCACCGCCATCTAGCCCGCCGCCGGGGGCGGAATGCTTGCAGGTCCAAAGCGGGCCTGTGTAAACGGGTTGCACTTCAAGTTTCGGAGTTTGTCATGAGCCATCGCTTGCGCCCTCTGCGCCTGTTTGTCCTGTGTTGCGCAGCGGCCGTCATCGCGGCTCCGCTTTCCGCCCAGCAGCCGCCCGCGCCCCAAGGCCAGGCGCCGGGCGCCGCCCCGCCCAAGCCGCCTGCGGCGACTCCCGCCAAGCCGCCGGCCCAGGCCGCTCAGCCGGGGCAGCCGCTGAAGGATCCGGTGGTCGCCATCGTGAACGGCCAGCCGATCCGGCTGTCGGAGCTCGAGGTCGCCCAGCAATCGCTGCCGCAACAGTACCGAAACATGCCGCTGCAGGCGGTGTTCCCGGCGCTGCTCGATCGCATCATCGACAGCAAGCTGGTGGTTCAGGAAGGCAAGAAGAACAAGGTCAACGAGGATCCCGCCTTCAAGAAGCGCATGGCCTTCGTCGAGGATCAGGTGCTGCAGGATTTCTGGATCCAGCGCGAGATCGCCCGGCTGGTGACGGCCGAGAAGCTGCAGAAGCGCTATGAGGAACGGCTGAAGGCGATGCCGACCGAGGAGGAGGTGCACGCGCGCCACATCCTGGTAGCGACCGAGGACGAGGCCAAGGCGCTGATCGCCGACATCAAGAAGGGTGCCGCCTTCGACAAGCTCGCCAAGGAGAAGTCGACCGACAAGGCGTCGGGCGCCGAAGGCGGCGACCTCGGCTGGTTCAAGAAGTCGGACATGGTGAAGGAGTTCGCCGACGCCGCCTTCAATCTGAAGAAGGGCGAGTTGACCGAGACCCCGGTCAAGACTCAGTTCGGCTACCACGTCATCAAGGTCGAGGACCGCCGCAAGGCGCCGCCGCCGGCCTTCGAGGAGATGGCCGACCAGCTGAAAGAGGAGATGGCGCGCGAGGTGATCACGGCGCAGCTCGACCAGATGCGGTCGGGCGCCAAGATCGAGAAGTTCGCCATGGACGGCAGCAAGCCGGATCCGGCGCAGGCCAAGCCGGCGGCGCCCGCCAACCGTCCGGCCGCCCCGCCTGCCGCTCCGGCGCCGGCCGCTCCCGCCGCTCCAAGCAAGTAGAACTCACTTTTTTGCGCGGTTCTGGTGTAGGCTCCGCCCTTCGGCGAGGCCGGGCGGTGCTCGGCCAGCCGCGAGGGGAGTCCGATGGCCGCGAAGCACGCCCAGTCACCGCTGGCACCTAAAACGACGCCGACCTTGCCGCGCATCGCGGGCGTGAAGCTCGCCGCGGCTGCATCGGGTGTGCGCTACAAGGACCGGGACGACGTCATGCTGGCCGTGGTGCCGGCCGGCGCCACGATCGCGGGCGTACTGACGCGCTCCAAATGCTCGTCGGCGCCCGTCGATTGGTGCCGCAAGAACCTGGCGCGCGGCAAGGTGCGGGCGATCGTCGTCAACGCCGGCAATGCCAATGCCTTCACCGGCAAGCTGGGCGACAAGGCGGTCGAGGAGAGCACGCGCGCGATCGCACAGGCACTGGGCTGTCCGCGCAACGAGGTGTTCATGGCCTCGACCGGCGTGATCGGCCAGCCGCTCGACTGGGAAAAGATCGCCGCCGTCGTGCCGGCGATGATCAAGGGCGCGCGAGAGGACGGCTGGTCGTCGGCCGCCGCGGCCATCATGACGACCGACACTTTTCCCAAGCTCGCCACCCGGCAGGCGAAGATCGGCGAGCGCACCGTCACCATCAACGGGTTCCTCAAGGGCTCCGGCATGATCGCGCCCGACATGGCGACCATGCTGGCCTTCGTCTTCACCGATGCCAAGGTGCCGGGCGCGGTGCTGCAGAAACTGGTGACCGATGCCGCCGACAAATCCCTGAATTGCGTCACCGTCGACGGCGACACGTCGACCAGCGACACGCTTCTCATGGTGGCGACGGGTGCCGCCCGCCACGCTCCCATCGAGGAGGCCGACGATCCCGTCCTAGTCGACTTCAAGCGCGCGCTCGACGAGGTGCTGATCGACCTCGCCCAGCTCCTGGCGCGCGACGGCGAGGGTGCTACCAAGTTCGTCACCATCAACGTCGGCGGCGCGTCGTCCAACGGTGCGGCGCGCAAGATCGGCCTCGCCGTCGCCAATTCGCCGCTGGTCAAGACGGCCATTGCCGGCGAGGACGCCAACTGGGGCCGCATCGTCATGGCCGTCGGCAAGTCGGGTGAGCGCGCCGATCGCGACAAGCTCCGGATCTCGATCGGCGGGGTGAGGATCACTGACGGCGGTCAGGTGGTGCCCAACTACGATGAGACGCCGGTTGCGCGTCACATCAAGGGCACCGACATCGTGATCGACATCGATCTCGGCATCGGCCGCGGCCGCGCGACCGTCTGGACCTGCGATCTGACGCACGGCTACATCGACATCAACGGCAGCTATCGTTCTTGACCGTGTCCTTCGACGAGGACTGCCCGGGAGGCCCGCCGCCGCTCGGCGACCGGCCGCTGGTGCTGGTCGCGGCCGTGGCGCTGGTCGATACCGACGGCCGCGTGCTGATCGCCCAGCGGCCCGAGGGCAAGTCGATGGCCGGCCTCTGGGAGTTTCCTGGCGGCAAGGTCGATCCCGGCGAGACGCCGGAGCAGGCGCTGGTGCGTGAGCTCGGCGAGGAGCTCGGCATCGAAACGGCGACGAACTGCCTTGCGCCGATCGCTTTCGCCAGCCACGGCTACGAGGAGTTCCATCTGCTGATGCCGGTCTTCGCCTGCCGCAAATGGCAGGGCACGCCGCAGCCGCACGAAGGCCAGGTGCTGAAGTGGGTGCCGCCGAAGGAGCTGTCGCGCTATCCGATGCCGCCCGCCGACCTGCCGCTGATCGGCCTGCTGCGCGACCTGCTATGACTCCACGTGCGCGGGCAGGCCTGCACCTTCGCGCCAACTGAGCAGGCGGCGGAAGATCACGGCCTGCACCGTGGCAGTAACTGCGACCGCGCCGTAGGCGATGAGGATCGCCACGGCCCAGGTCACGATGGCCGCTGCCTCGTTTGCACGCAGCACGCCGGCCATGATGGCGTTCACCATCAATGCCGCCACCGCGGTGACCAGCGTGCCGCCGAAATAGGCGAGGAACAGGGCGCCGATGATGGGCCAGGCATTGTCGCGGCTGTACGCCCACGAAAGGCGCGGCGAGAAGGGCACATCGACCGCGGTGGCGGCAAGGCCGAAGCTCACGCGCAGGGCCAGCACCAGCGACACGATGAAGCCGAAAGCGAGCGGTCCGGCCAGGGTGTAGCGCCGCGCCGTCTCGGGATCGAGCGGCTGGCCGGCACGGAACGCGCCTGAATCCATCGGGTACACGGTGATCATGAACACGGCCATCAGCAGGAAGGTCATTCCCGCGACCTTCAGCAGATGGCCAAGATAGGCCGATTCGCGCGGCGACCACCCGAGCCCCGGCAGGCGGTCCACCCGGTTCGGACCCAGCAGCACGACGCGCTGCCACGCCACCACGAACATCACCGTCGGCACGGCGTCGATCGCCTTCTCGACCAGTAGGGCGATGGCCGATTCGACGTCCGCCAGGCCGCCGACAACGCGGATCACGATCGACATGATCCAAGGGATGGTGACCAGATGGAAGAACAGGCGGATGTTGGCGAAGAAGAAGCCGAAGCTCTCCGTCAGCACGTCGCTGAATGACAATTTCGCAGGCGGCACGGTCTAGCCTCGCTCCACTTTCTCGCCGGCACTTCGTTCGTCGGTGCCGAGCGCATCGGCCAGCCTGTGCGCGGCGCTGCCTGGCCTGAGCGGCTTGGGCTGGGAGTCGTGCGGCGCCCAGCCGTGCAGGAAGAGGACCTCGAAGCTCGCCGCGACGCGGCCCGACGGCAGGGCGAAGCGCTCGCCGTAGATCTCGGCCGCGCGCAAGAGCGTCGAGCGGCCGCCGAGGCCGCGTCGGCGCTCGACCACGAGATTGCTCTCGCCCATGGCGCCGAGATCGCGCATCAGCGCCAGCGCATTGTCGTATTCCACGTCGATCGTCTCGCTGTCGGCCACGGGCAGGGCGAAGCCCGCGCGTTGCAGCAGGCCCGCCGCGTCGCGCAGGTCAGCGAAGGGCGAGACACGTGGGCTCAAGCCGCCCTCGACCTCGCTTTCGGCTGCCGCCAGCGCCTGTCTCAGCTGCCACAGCGTGGCGCCGCCCAGCATGGCCGCCAGCAGCAGGCCGTCGGGTCGGAGGATGCGGCGGATCTGGATCAGCGTGCCGGGCAGATCGTTGACCCAGTGCAGGTCCATCGCGCTCACGACCAGGTCGAAGCTGCCGGCAGCGAAGGGCAGGAACTCCTCATCGGCGACGAGGGCGGGGCCTCGGGCGAGGCGCGCGAAACCATGGCCGAGATCGGCGCGCGCCAGCCAGCCGACGGTGTTGCGCTCGCCCAGCGCTGTCGCGATCTCATCGCCGTGCGAGCCAAGGTCCAGCGCGCAAGCAAAGCTGCGGCGGACATCGTCGAGACGCTCGACCAGGCGGCCTGCGATCTCGCGTTTGAGGAAGGCGCGGGTCTGCCAATCACGGGCTGCGCGCTCGCGTCGGCGGCGCAGCACGGCGCGGTCGAAAACCAGAAGAGGGTCGAGACCCGTCACACTCTGTATGTAGGGCGAAAGGGCTGGGGCCGGTAGGCCCCGCCATGGATCCCCGTCATTGGGCCCGTCATTGGGCCCGTCATTGGGCCCCGCCATCCTGTCGGCGCATTTGGCCGGCCCAATGACGCCATGTTGTCCACTGGCTTGGGCCGGTTCTGCTTGTCTGCGGGTCGTGTTGTGCTGGATGCGGTGTTGCCGCCGCTCTGTCTTGGCTGCAACGAGATCGTCGAGGCGCCGGGCGCGCTGTGCGCGGCGTGCTGGCAGCGCTTTGCCTTCATCGCCCCACCGTATTGCGTGCGATGCGCTCATCCTTTTGCCCGTCCGATCGGCCCCGATGCACTATGCGGCGCCTGCTCGGTTCGTCTGCCGCGTTATCGGCGGGCGCGCGCTGCCCTGGTCTATGACGAGCGCAGCCGGCATCTGGTGCTGCCCTTCAAGCACGGCGATCGCACCGATATCGCCCGCGCCTGCGGCCGCTGGATGGCGCGGGCCGGTGCCGAGCTGCTGGCCGATGCCGACCTCGTGACTCCCGTGCCGCTTCATTGGCGCCGTCTGTTCACGCGCCGCTACAACCAGGCCCAGCTCCTGGCGCGAGTCGCGGTCGCCGCGGCAGGTCCCTCGCGCGGGCAATTGGTCCCCGACCTGCTGCGCCGGCGGCGCTGGACCGGCTCGCAGAGTGGTCTCGGCGCCAAGGAGCGCCACGATAATGTCCGCCAGGCTTTCGATCTGCATCCGCGCCGCGCGGCCCTGGTGCGTGGAAAATCTGTGCTCCTGATCGACGATGTCCTGACAACTGGTGCCACGATCGAGGCCTGTGTGCGTGTTCTGCAGCGCGGCGGTGCGACCCACGTTGACGTGCTGACGCTGGCGCGGGTCGTCCGCCCGGCGGTATAGTTCGCCAAAGGGGTTTTCCATGGCCAAGGTCGAGATCTACACGACGCCGTTCTGCGGCTACTGCGCGCGGGCCAAGGGGCTGCTCGATGCCAAGGGCGCGGCGTACGAGGAAATGGACGTGATGGAGGATGCCGCCAAGCGTGCCGAGATGCGCGAGCGGTCCAAGCGCACGACGGTGCCGCAGATCTTCATCAACGGCCAGCATATCGGCGGTTCCGATGAGCTCTCGGCCCTTGAGAGGGCGGGCAAGCTCGATCCCCTGCTGGCCCAGCCGGGCTGAGGGCGGCCATGACCAGCGCGTTCAAAGCCGGTCTGATCCAGACCAATGTCAGCAACGAGATGGCCGAGAACGTGGCCTTCGTGCGCGAACAGGCGCGGCTGGCCCGTGACGCCGGCGCCGACTTCATCATGACGCCGGAGAATACCGGCCTGATCGGCGCCAACCGCACCGAGACCCTGGCGAAGGCCGAGACCGAGGAGACCCACGCCATGCTGGCGGCGGCGCGCGCCAGTGCGCGCGAGACCGGCGCATGGTTCCTGCTGGGCTCGATCCATGTCCGCGTGCCGGGCGAGGAGCAGATCCGCAACCGCTCCTACCTGATCGATTCGGCGGGCGGCATCGTCGCGAGCTACGACAAGATCCACATGTTCGACGTCCAGCTGGCGGGTGGCGAGAGCTATCGCGAATCCTCGACCTTCAGGCCGGGCGAGCGGTCGGTGCTGGCGGAAACGCCGTGGGGCGTGCTCGGCATGACCATCTGCTACGACTTGCGCTTCCCCTATCTCTATCGTGACTTGGCGCATGCCGGTGCAGTGATGCTGTCGATCCCGTCGTCGTTCACCGTGCCGACCGGGCAGGCGCACTGGCATACGCTGATGCGCGCGCGCGCCATCGAGACGGGCTGTTTCGTGTTCGCGCCGGCGCAGGTCGGCACGCACAAGGGCTCGAATCGCAAGACCTACGGCCACTCGATCGCCGTGGCGCCGTGGGGCGAGGTGCTGGCCGATGCAGGCGGGGAGAAGGCCGGCTTCGTCATCGCCGAGATCGACATGGCCAAGATCGCCGAGGCGCGAAAGATGGTGCCGTCCCTGACGCACGACCGGAAGTACGCGGAGCCGGTGCTCTACAAGCCGACGGTGGCGAAGGCGGCCGAGTAGCTAGAGCTTGCGGGCGGCGATGCGCTGGACCATCGCCATCTTCGGCTCGCTTATCAGGCGCGCTTCGTAGGCGGTTACCGACAAACGGCCGCGGGCCAACTCGAGCAACTCGCCGTCCTTCAGCAGGAACTCGGGATTGCTTGGACGGCCGAAGCGCTCATTCCCCTCCATGAAGGTCTCGTAGAGCAGGACGCCGCCTGGACCGAGCATGTCGAGCAGCGACGCAAACAGCGGGCGGTGCAGATAATTCGTGACCACCACGGCGCCGAAGGTTCGCCCGGACAGAGGCCACGGCGACCCATCCTCGAGGTCGGCCTGGACCGCCTCGATATCAGCCAGCGACGTCAACGCGCTGACGTCGCGATCGATGGCCGTCACCTTGTGGCCGCGCCCGGCGAACAAGCGGCTGTGCCGGCCGCCGCCTGCCGCGATATCGAGGACGGTCTCTCCAGCCGGCACCAGCCCGGCCCACTGCACGATCCAGGGCGATGGCATCCCCCTTGCGTCAGCCACAATCAGACCCCATCATCTCTGGCACTCCGGGATGCGGAGTGCCAACAGCCGGAATTCCTTGTGATTTCATGATCCTATACCGACTGCGCTGCGCCAAGGGCCACGAATTCGAGAGCTGGTTCAAGGACAGCAAGACCTACGAGCGCCAGGAAAAGAAGTCCCTGATCGGCTGCGCCGTCTGCGGTGCCAGCAAGGTGGAGCGCGCGCCGATGGCGCCGCGGCTGGGCAAGAGCGGCAAGAAGGTCGAGGTCGAGACGCCGGTGGCTGCGCCGGCGGCGCCCACCACGCCGTCGCCTGAACAGCAGCAGATGGCCGCACTCGCCCGGCACATGCCCAAGGAATTGCGCGAGGCGCTGCTCAAGGTGCGCGCCGAGGTCGAGAAGAACTGCGAGCATGTCGGGACCAAGTTCGCCGAGGAAGCGCGCAAAATCCATTACGGCGAGAGCGACAAGCGCGGCATCTACGGCGAGACCAGCGAGGAAGAGGCCGCGGCGCTGGCTGAGGAAGGTATCGAGTTCGGCCGCCTGCCGTGGATTCCGCGCGGCAATTGAGTTCTGTCGTCCTGAGCGTAGCGAAGGACCTCATCGCCGTTTGCAATCGGCATGAGATCCTTCGCTGCGCTCAGGATGACGGCTTGCTCCCGTAAAGCATGTAGTTCACGTCGAGGTCGCGCCGGTTGAGCGACCAGGCACGGCTGAGCGGATTGTAGACCACGCCCACGATCTCCTGCGCTTCGATGCCGCCGGCACGCAGGCCGTTCACGACTTCCGAAGGCTTCAGGAACTTCTTCCAATCGTGCGTCCCGCGCGGCAGCCAGCGCAGCACGTACTCGGCGCCAGCGACGGCAAGCGCCCATGCTTTGGGCGTCCGGTTGAGTGTCGACAGGAACAGAAGACCACCCGGCTTCACCATGCGGCCACATGATTTCAGGAACAGGTCGACGTCGGCCACGTGCTCGACGATCTCGAGCGCCAACACGATATCGAATTGCGCGCCCGCCTGGGCCAGCGCCTCGGCGGTGCCCTGGCGGTAATCGATGGCGAGCGCCTGGCCCTCGGCGTGCAGGGCGGCGACGCGCACGTTCTTCTCCGCGGCATCGACTCCGGTGACGGCCGCGCCCAGCCGCGCCATCGGCTCGCTCAAGAGCCCGCCGCCGCAGCCGATATCGAGAACCGACAGGCCGGTCAGCGGCGCGCCCGACAAGGCATCGCGCTGCCAGTGTTGGGCGGCGCGGTCACGGATATAGCCGATCCGGACGGGATTGAGCCGGTGCAGGGGCGCAAACTTGCCGGCGGGATCCCACCATTCGGCAGCGATGCGCGAAAAGCGCTCGATCTCGCCAGGATCGACGGTGGTTGGTCCCGCTTCGCCCATGGTTCGCTGCCCTTGACCCGAATGGTGCCCCCGGTATCTATACCCCGCTTTCGAGCAGGTCCATGGCGCGCATCGTTCTCAAATTCGGCGGAACTTCTGTTGGCGACACCGATCGCATCAAGAACGTCGCCAGCAAGGTCAAGGCCGAGGTCGAGCGCGGCAACCAGGTCGCGGTCGTGGTTTCGGCCATGTCCGGCGCGACCAACCAGCTCGTCAAATGGGTCAACGAGATCGCGCCGCTGCACGATGCCCGCGAGTACGACGTCGTGGTCGCGACCGGCGAGCAGGTTACGATCGGTCTGCTGGCGATGGCGCTGCAACAGGTGGGCGTGAAGTCGCGCTCTTGGGTGTCCTGGCAAATTCCGATCCGCACGGATGCCGCCTACGCCAAGGCCCGCATCGTCGATATCGAAACCGCCGACATGGCGAAGGCGATGGCGGCGGGCGAAGTGCCGATCGTGCCGGGCTTCCAGGGCCTGTCGCCGGAGGGCCGCATCACGACCCTGGGCCGCGGCGGCTCGGATACGTCGGCGGTGGCGCTGGCGGCGGCGCTCAAGGCCGACCGCTGCGACATCTACACCGACGTCGACGGCGTCTACACGACCGATCCCCGGATCGTCGAGAAGGCGCGCAAGATCGACCAGGTGACCTACGAAGAGATGCTGGAGATGGCGTCGCAGGGCTCGAAGGTCCTGCAGACGCGCTCGGTCGAGCTCGCGATGAACCACCATGTGCGCGTGCAGGTGCTGTCGTCGTTCGACGCGGCGCTGGGCAGCGACCTGCCCGGCACGATGGTTGTGGATGAGGAAGAGATCATGGCCCAGGGACTCGAGAAATCCGTCGTGAGCGGCATCGCCTTCTCCAAGGACGAGGCCAAGATCACGGTGACCCGCGTGGCCGATCGGCCGGGCGTGGCCGCCGCGATCTTCGGGCCGCTCGCCGAGGCGAACGTGAACGTCGACATGATCGTGCAGAACGTTTCGCTCGACGGCAGCTCGACCGACATCACCTTCACCGTGCCGCGCGCCGACCTCGCGCGCGCCGTCGAACGGCTGCAGAAGGCCAAGACCGCGCTGAAGTTCGCCGAGGTGCAGTCCGACACCAATGTCGCCAAGATCTCGGTGATCGGCGTCGGCATGCGCAGCCACGCCGGCGTGGCGCTGAAGATGTTCGAGACCCTGGCGGCCAAGGGGATAAACATCCAGGTGATCTCGACCTCCGAGATCAAGATCAGCGTGCTGGTGGCGGCCGAATACACCGAGCTCGCGGTGCGCACGCTCCACACAGCCTATGAGCTGGACGCCGCCTGACGGCATAGCCGCCATCGAAAGCACTGCTTTCGCATAAGTTTCTGTGCTGCTTATGCGAACAAGGCGGGTAGGCAGTTCGGCGCAGGTCTTGCTATAAGCACGCCATGCGCGCCAAGCACGCTCATATGGCCTGCCAAAACGCCCGCCAATCGGCGGCGGCGTGGCGTGTCGGCGCATGCATCATCGACCGTAGCTTTGTCGTCATCCGACTCAAGCATCTAGCGGTCTGACCATGGAGAGAACGACTCCTCCGGCCGGACCGCGAATGCTCCTAAAGCGGCTCCGGGACACGATGGCGCGCGCCGAGTCCGTCGCCGACCCGCTCGGCGAGGTCGTGCGGCTGGTCGCCAACGAGATGGTGGCCGAGGTCTGCTCGATCTACCTCCTGCGGGCGGGCGAAGTGCTCGAACTGTTCGCCACGCAAGGCCTCAATCCCTCGGCCGTGCACCGCACGCGCCTCAGGGTGGGGGAAGGTCTGGTCGGCGACATCGCCGCCCACAACCGGCCGCTGACGCTGGCCGATGCCCAGGCCCATCCGCAATATGCCTACCGGCCGGAGACGGGTGAGGAGATCTACCATTCGCTCGCCGGTGTGCCGATCGTGCGCGCCGGTCGCGTGCTGGGCGTGCTGGTCGTCCAGAATCGCACCCGCCGCCACTACGACGAAGAAGAGATCGAGACGCTGCAGACCATCGCCATGGTGCTGGCGGAGCTGGTCTCAGCGCGTCACTTCGTCAGTCCCAACGAGGTCCAGCAGGTCGACGGCCTGGGATTGCTGCCGCTGCGTGTCGACGGCGTGCAGCTGACGCCGGGCGTCGCCATCGGCCATGCCGTGCTGCACGAGCCGCGCATCTCGATCCACAGGGTCGTCGCCGAGGATGTCGGCCAGGAGCTGAAGCGCTTCGAGGAAGCGGCGCATGGCGTGCGCGAGGACGTCGATCGCATGCTCGAGGCCCACGACATGCAGTCCGGCGAGCAGCGCGAGATCCTCGAGACATTCCGAATGTTCGTCGACGATCGCGGCTGGCTGGAGCGTGTGCGCGAGGCGGTCACCTCGGGCCTCACCGCCGAAGCGGGCGTGCAACGCGCCTTCGACGACGTGCGCGCGCGGCTTGGCCAGTCGACCGACCCTTACATCCGCGAACGGCTGAGCGACCTGCAGGATCTCACCAACCGCGTGCTGCTGAGGTTGGCCGGCCGCGCCATCGCCGACCCCTCGTCGCTGCCCGATGACATGATCATCATCGCTCGCGACATGGGACCGGCCGAGCTGCTGGACTACGATCGCGCGCGGCTGCGTGGCCTGGTGCTCGAGGAAGGCTCGGCGATGAGCCATGTCGCGATCGTGGCCCGCGCGCTCGATATCCCCGTGGTCGGACGTGCGCCCGACGTGCTGGCTCGCGTCGAGGCCGGCGATCCGATCGTGGTCGACGGCGACAACGCCCAGGTCCTGGTGCGGCCCGCCGAGGACATCCTGCAGACCGTCTATGCGGCGATCGAGGTGCGGGACGAGCGGCGGCGCAAATACACGGCTTTGCGTGACCTGCCGTCGGCGACGCGCGATCAGGCGCGCATCTCGCTGCTCATGAACGCCGGTTTATTGATCGACATGCAGCATCTCGACGAGACTGGCGCCGAAGGCGTCGGTCTCTACCGCACCGAGATTCCGTTCATGGTGCGTTCGGAGTTCCCCGATGTCGACGCCCAGACCTGGCTGTACAGCCGCGTCCTCGACGTCGCTGACGGACGACCGGTTACGTTTCGCACGCTCGATGTCGGCGGCGACAAGGTGCTGCCCTATGTCGGCGCCTTCGGCGACGACAATCCCGCCATGGGTTGGCGCGCTATCCGCATCGGGCTCGATCGGCCGGCGATGCTGCGCCGTCAGCTGCGGGCCCTCATCCAGGGAGCGAACGGCCGGCCCTTGTCGGTGATGTTCCCGATGATCGCCGACGTCAGCGAGCTGCTGAGCGCTCGCCATCTGCTCGAGCTCGAACTTGATCGGGCCAAGCGACGCGGGCAGGCCGTGCCCGAGCGGCTGCGTGTTGGCGTGATGTTCGAAGTACCGGCGTTGGCGTGGCAGCTCGACAGCCTGCTGCCCCATGTCGACTTCATTTCGGTAGGAACGAACGATCTCCTGCAGTTCCTCTACGCCGCTGATCGGGGCAATACGCGGTTGGCCGGACGCTACGACAGCTTGTCCCCAGCCATGCTTCGACTGCTACATTTTGTGGTCGAGAAGGTTCGGCCGGCGGGTGTCGAGCTTTCAGTCTGTGGTGAGATGGCAGGCCGTCCGGTCGAGGCTTTGGCGTTGCTCGCCGTCGGCGTGCGCACCTTGTCGATGTCGCCCGGTGCGATCGGTCCGGTCAAGGCCATGATCCGTTCGCTCGATCTCAACGAGGCGACTGGTTTCATGAGCGCTGCGCTTTCACAACCAGACCGACCGATGCGTGAGACGCTGCGTCTGTTTGCAGCGGATCATGCGATCGAAATTTGAGAGAAGACTCGTACTGTCAGTAGGCCTCTGGTAAAACTCGCGTGAGAGGGGACTAGCAGGGGATATCATGCCGGATCAGGTCGATTGGCGTGCGCTGGAGCGCGAGGCCTCGTCGGGCCGAGCGGTCGGGCGTCTGCTGCGCGATCAGCGCGAAGCGCGCGGTCTCGGGCTGGCGGATGTCGAGAAAAGCCTGCGAATCCGGCGTTTGCACCTCGAGGCGATCGAGGAAGGCCGGTTCGACCAACTGCCAGGCGCTGCGTACATTCCAGCCTTCCTGCGCGCCTATGCAGCGCATGTCGGACTCGACCCTGAGAAGGTGATGACTGCCTATCACCTTTCCGGCCCTGTTCCGATCAAGCGTCCTGTTGCCCTGCCGGCCGACTTTCCGATCGTCGAGAGGCGCGCTCCGATCGGGCTTGCCGTCCTGACCGTGCTGCTGGTCGTCGGTGTCGGTTACGCCGCTTGGCACTATTTGCCGCGCGAGCAGTCGGTGGTCGCCGAGAAGGTGCCGCCGGTTCCCGATCGTCTGCTGGCGTCCCATCCCACGACTCCGCCTGCGACCGAGACCACCACGACGGCGGCCGCGCCGAATGCGCCGGCTCCTGCGGTGAGCGCGCCCGCACCGGTCGCACCATCCGCGCCGCCGGCGCAGGAAGTGCGCAATGCATCGGGCCCCGGCTCGCTGCCGACCGAGGTGTGGCCGGCGCGCCGCGAAGGATCGGCTGCGACCGCTCCGCCGGCACCGCAGGGCACACCGCTCGCGCCGCCGGTCGTCGCCGCCGTGCCGACGCCGCCACCGCCACCGGTGGCGATAAACGTGCCGTCGATCGGTCAGGCACAGGCTGCCCAGCCACAGGCCGAGCAGCCGCGCGTCGCCACACAGCAGGCGGCCACGCCGCCGCAGCCGCCGACGACCCAGCAAGCGGTGCCCAACGTCGAGGAAGCCTCACGTCCGCCGTCGGTGGATACGCCCAGCATGCCGGTCCGCGCCGACACACCGGTGCGCGTGCGCACCAACAGCTGGATCGAGTTGCGTGCACCCAACGGCGACATTCTGGCACAGACCTATGTCCGGGCCGGCGAAAGCTACGTCGTCCCGGCAGGCATCGCCTATCGGATCGTCGACGCGCGCTAGATCGCATTCCTACCGGAATGTGACGGCGAACCCACCGTGTGCGTCCTGACGGCGGCTGGATATACCCGCCGTAGCCGACTACATTGCAATCCATGAGCATCAGGCCTTATCGCGACATCGTGCGCCGCAAGTCGCGGCGGATCATGGTGGGATCGGTGCCGGTCGGCGGCGATTCGCCGATCACGGTCCAGACCATGACCAACACGCTGACCGCCGATGCCGAGGCGACCATCGCCCAGATCCGCAGGTCCGAGGAAGCGGGCGTGGACATCATCCGCGTCTCCTGCCCTGACGAGGAGTCGACGGCGGCGCTGCCGGCCATCGTCAAGGCGGTGAAGGTCCCGATCGTGGCCGACATCCACTTCCACTATAAGCGCGCCATCGAGGCCGCCGAGGCTGGCGCCGCCTGCCTGCGCATCAATCCCGGCAACATCGGCAGCGCCGACCGGGTGCGCGAGGTGGTGAAGGCGGCGCGCGACCATGGCTGCTCCATGCGCATCGGCGTCAATGCCGGATCGCTGGAGAAGGACCTCCTGGAGAAGTACGGCGAGCCCTGCCCGGAGGCGATGGTCGAGAGCGCCCTCGATCACGCCCGCATCCTGCAGGATCACGACTTCCACGAGTTCAAGATCAGTGTGAAGGCATCCGATGTCTTCCTCGCGGTCGCGGCCTACCAGCAGCTCTCGGAAGCCTGCGACTATCCGCTGCATATCGGCATCACCGAAGCGGGCGCTCTGCGCACCGGCACGGTGAAGTC
>JADHLS010000016.1 GCA_016780605.1 Reyranella sp. | reverse complement strand
AACCGGAGGCAGCGCATCGCTGGGCAGCGGCCGCGTGGCCATCGCCGAGGCCTGCGACGTCGCCTGCGATCCCAATGCGCTGCCGCAGTGGGGCGCCTGGGGCGGCGGTGTCGGCGGCTTCGGCACCATCGGCGCCCAGCAGCCGGTGGGCGGCGTCACCTACAATGCCGGCGGCTTCGCGGCGGGGTTGGATCGCATGATCACGCCCTCGACCCGGCTCGGCGTGACGGCAGGCTACACCTCGGGCACGCAGTGGGTCTCGGGCTTCGCCGGCCAGAGCAAGAGCGACACCTTCAATGTCGGCCTCTATGGCAACTATGCCCAGGACAAGGTCTATGCCGATGCGCTCGTGGGCTATGCCTACTCGGGCAACCAGATGTGGCGGCCGATCAGCATCCCCGGCCTGCAGCCGCGCACGGCGCTCGGCCAGACCGGGGCTAACCAGTTCTATGGTCAGATCGAGACCGGCTACCGCTTCGATCTCGGCACGGTGGCCAACGCCTTCGTCACGCCCTTTGCCCGGCTGCAGGCCTACACGGGCACCCAGAACGCCTTCACCGAGACCGGCGCGCAGTCCTTGAGTCTCACGGTGGCGCAGCAGACCACCAACTCCCTGCGGTCGGTTATCGGCGCGCAATTGGGTGGCGCCATGGACATGGGGTGGCGGGAGAAGCTTGCGATGCAGTTCCGGCTGGGCTGGAGCCATGAGTACGCCGATGTCGGCCGGCCGGTGACAGCGACGCTCGCTGGTGCGCCGGCGATGCCGTTCACCACCTGGGGTGTCTCGCCGCAGCGCGACGGCATCGTGCTGGGGCTCTCGGCCAGCACGGCGATCGCCGACGCGACCTCGGTCTATCTCCGCTACGAGGGCAACATCTCGGGCCAGGACAGCGCCCAGGCCATCACCGCCGGCATGCGCATGACGTGGTGAGCCGTTAAGTTGCGGAAGGCCGGATGCCCAAACCTGTTTGCGTTGGCGAGCGGGTGCGCGATTGACCTCAATGTAGCGGAGATCACGGTCGGGCGTGAACCCAACAAGCCGGTAGACTTCCAAAGCGAGCGCTATAAGTGGTGCTGGAGGGCAGATCGGATGCTTCGTCGATGATCAGACCGGACAGATGTCCGCGAGCCTTATAGAGCGCCTGAAGGCGCTGAATCATCTCGCCATCCGACATACGGCGAAAGCGGTTCTGAATGATGGCCTGTGCAGCATCGTACAGGTGGCGTTCGACAATTGGTTCGAAAGCTCCGTTGGCTCTAATCCACATATCGGGGCTGTTACGAACCCGCAGCTTCTTCAGCTTGTACGAAATCTGGTTCCAGACGTTGTCACCTACGTATTTGGGGTTCGTCAGGACCTGATGGACTCTTCCGCGTGTCCATTTTGAACCATCATCAGCCGTGGCACCTCGGCTATTGAGCAGGTCGGCGACTTCTTGTTCCGGCTTTCCGTCTTCGACGAACTTGCGGTACATCCACCTCACCGTGTCGATCTCGACTGGCTCGCCTGGAACCAAAATTACCCGATCGGTCTGAATGCTTTTGTGTTCACCACGGGCAAGCAGGCCTTTGTGAGCGCCAGTTTGATCCACCAGCATCCGGCGAAGGCCGTAGCCGGCTGGCCCACCTTGGCGATATCCGATTTCGATCAGGCGGCACTGTCCTGCAAAGACTTTTGCAGAGAGTTCACGGCTGTACTCGCCGGCCATCGCACGCTTGACGCCCTTGACGATGGTTGAGACGGGACTCCCATCGTTCTCGAACTGCTCGGCGCAGTATTGAACCGAGATGCCTGCTCGGCGGCAGATGTACTCGTAGTAGGCGCTTTCATCGGCGTCTTGAAAGCGCCCCCAGCGACCTACGTCGTAGACGAGGATTGTAGAAAAGTCGACCTTGCCTTCCTGAACGTCATCTATCAATTGCTTGAGGGCATCACGGCCGTCGATGCGTAAGCCGCTCTTACCCTCATCGGCATAGGTTCGGACGACCTCTAGACCGCGGCGCTCCGCATACTGTCTGATCGCGTCGGCTTGGTTCTCAGTCGAATATCGCTGATGTTCTGTCGACATCCGAACGTACTCGGCGGCTCTCTCGCTCGAGGAAACTGTGACAGGATTGGGCTGGCGACGGGCCCTGTATGACGCGACTCCGCCCAGAAAGATTCCTAAGCAGAGAAGAGCCCAGCTCGTCGCTGGTTCTATTCGATCTTAAGAGCATCTATCAACTCATAGGACTGCAGACAGCAATGTACGTTGTCTGCTGAATCTTACACCTAAATCAAAACTATCAGGGATCGACAATCTCCTCGCGACCATCCGCGGCTCGCCTCGTACCAGGGGGAACGGCGCGGTTTGGCCCGCGACGGTGACGAAACGGACGATAGTTTCCGAGCTTGGTCAGAGATGAGTAGTTGCCGTCGTCAAAGCCGAGCGGCTTGTCTCCTTCCGCTCTCGCTTTCACCGCCGTCTCGGGCGCGAGGACCGATGCGGGAGCTGTCTCCGAGGCAGTGGTTGCCATTGCACTGCTAATCAGGCTCTGCCGCCGTAATGCCACTGTCTCCGCAGCTGCCCTCACTGGGGCGTCCTCGATGTGGACGTAACGCATGAACATGGTGACCGTCTTATGTGCCGTGAGCGCCATGCCGACCTTCACGGGGATTCCGGAGTTGGCGATATCAGTTGCAGAGCGATGCCGGATGCCATGTGTGCCAATGGGGGGCACCCCCGCGCGCTCGAGGATGCGCTGCCAGCCCTTGTAGTAGGTGTGCTTTGGCATCGGCCGATTGGCATCGCAAATGGATGGACAGACATAGGGCGAGTTTTCCAGACGCGGCGCAGTTTGGAACAGGCGGAGTGCCTCGGCGCTCATCGGCTTCGACATGCCGCCGGTCTTGCTGTCGGGCCACGCGACCCGGCGATTGTCCAGATCAACCCAGGCCCATTCGAGCTCGCGTATTTCCGACATCCGGGCAGCAAACTCGAATTGTAGTCGGACAGCGAGGAGGATGAACGGATGTTCTAGGCCCTCTGTCTCCGCCTTGCTCAAATACGCATACACACGCTTCAGCTCGACATCGGTGATCAAACGGGTCTTCCCTCTCCCTCGCTCAGGATATTTTGGAACGTGGCGGCAGGGGTTCGATCCGTCAGGACGCATACCCCAGACCTCCGCCATGTTGAACATCTTGCGGACTGTCGAAAGCACCCGATTGGCGCTCGTTGGCGCCCTCGAAATCTTCTGCAGAAGGTTGGCGATGTCTGCGCGTGTGACGTCAGAAGCTTTCATTTTTCCGAGGTTGGGAAGAATGTAGAGTCTTCCGTTGCTGCGGTTCGCCCTAACCGTCGATGGCTTGTTCCGGGGTTCAGAGTAGTCTGAGATGAACCGCTCGAAGAGTTCCTCTACGCTCGGCGCCCGCCGCGCAGCACTTTTCTCGGCGCTTGGATCCGAGCCCTTGCGGACGTCGGCCAGCCAAAGCTGGGCGATGGTCCGTGCTTGCTCGACCGTAAGCTCGCCAAAGCGGCCGATCGCTGGCTTGCGCCGCAGGCCGTTGTTGGCGACATAGGCCACCATAAATACCTTGCGGCCAGTCGGCGTCACCTTGAGCAAGAATCCGGGAATCGCAGTGTCGCGAAGTTCGTAGTCATGGTTCTTCGGCTGAGCGGCATCTACAACCGTCTTCGTGAGCTTGAGTATTGCCATTCCTATCCTCCGACGAGGCTGGAACCCGGGTGCAGAATAGGTGCAGGCGGATGTCCAACCGTGGCGTACGGCCGGCTAAGACTGGATCACGATACGAGGCGGAAATGCCAGACGGATCGGGCATTTATCGTGTTGTGGCGTACTGCCGGCTAGAGGAAGGATAAGCCGTCCGGGGGGGCTCAAAATCAGGTTTCCTCACGGAAGTGTTGGTTCGAGTCCGACCGGGGGCACCATCATTTCAACCATGCTGCTCCATATTGCCCGGCCGGACTGAAAAATCCCGCTGACGCGCCTGACTTGGCTCGTGCGTAGCAGGGAGGCACTATGGACCCTACCGGTCGCAACGACATGGACTGAGCGCGTCTCGGTGATGGGGCGCCGCCTGCCTGCGTCAAGCGCTAGCGGCGCCTGTCTTTCATCATGATCCCGTCGCGCCATGGAATATTTCGAAGCCCAGGTGTAGCTCAATCAATTTCGAAAGCAGTGCGCTGGAGGTTACCGTGCGGTTCGGCAATTTTCTTTTCCCCGAGAGCCGCGTGCCAGGGCGTGACGGCGACATTCTCCAGGAAGTGCTTCGAGAAGTGGATCTGTGCGAGTCACTCGGTCTCGAAGCAATTTGGTTGAGCGAGCATCATTTCGACGGCAATTGCGCCTATGTGGATCCGGTGACATTCGCTGCGGCGATTGCGGCGCGGACCAAGAGGATCCGTATTGGCTTCGCCGTCGCGCAGATGTCGCTGCATCATCCGGTTCGAATCGCCGAGCAGCTGTCTCTTATCGACAACATCAGCAAGGGCCGATTGCTGGTAGGTCTTGGTCGCGGCACTGCCTATAACATCTATGAGTATCAGGGCTATGGCATCGACCACGAGGAAGCTCAGGCGCGCTTCGAGGAGGCTGCGGAAATTCTGCTTAAGGCCTGGGTGAGTGAGCACGGCTTCACCCATCAGGGCAGCTTCTGGAATCTGCGTGTGCCGCTACTGCGCCCACGCCCGTTCACGCGACCGCACCCCTTCGTCATTCGCGCGGCATCCGGCGAGGAGACGATTGTTCAGCTTGGTCGGCAGGGCAAGCCCTTCCTGATGAATGTCCAGAGCAATGAGACCACGCGACGACGAGTCGTCCTCTGGGGCCAGGCCGCGCGCGGGGCGGGCTTCAGCGAAGACCACATTGCCTCAGCGTTAGATCAGAGCTGGGTGTGGCGTAACATCTTTGTCGCCGATACAGACGCGGAAGCCGAACGCATCGCCCTACCAGCCTTCGCCGCCATGCAGGAGCACCGCGCAGCAATGCGCAAGCGGGTCGAGGCTGAGCAAGGCGTGAGCATGGGCCATTCCAGTGCAAAGCCGCCCGCGCGAGTTGATCCAAAGCACGCGCTGATATGCGGGTCGCCATCCACAGTCGCGGAACAGATCGAAGAGTTGGGAGCGACCGGTGCGGGCGGTGCAATCCTGGCATTTCGCCTGGGTCCCATGACCTACGAACAGACGGCGCGGAGCTTAACCCTGTTCGCGCAGGAAGTTATGCCGCGCACGATGACGCTGGCGTCGTCGATGCAGAGGTCTCTTGCCGTAGTGCCGGAATGACAATGCAACGCCGGTCGCCCGAAACGTAGCAGAAGCCCAGGATGTCCCGGTAGCCATGCTCGACGACCGCCACTGGCAAGGGCGATGTCGCTGTTCGTTGTCTCGGGCGTCCGGGAGGAAGTCATGACCGCAGCCAAGCACGCTGTTTTCCGACCGGTTGGATGAATATTTGGGCGCGGAAAATCCGGTCCAGGCTTTGGTCTCTCGAACAGAAGAACCCTTGTGGTCTCAACAGATTGATCGCTCAGTGAGGGTTTGACCGGGGGCACCATCGTCGCTTGGTTCTTGGCCAGAGTTTTGCTTCCCGGACCGAGCATGACCAAACCGTTTCATCTCGCCTGGTTTCTCGGCCAGAGTTTCGCTTCCAAGAACTGGCGTTCGACGTGGGCCGGCAGTGCCAGCGACGTCAAGCGCTGGATGATGCCCGACCTCTTCATCGACCTTGCCAAGGGGATGGAGCGCGCGTGCATGGACTACATGATCATCGAGGACTCCTCGAACGTGCCCTACACCTACAAGGGCAATCACGACACCTATCTGCAGTACGCGCAGGGCTCTCCCAAGCTCGACCCTGCGGTGCTCGTGCCTTGGCTGGCGCAGGCCACGCAGCACCTCGGCCTCGTGCCCACGCTCTCCGTGTCGGAATACCCTCCATACCTGGCGGCGCGTCTCATCAACTCGCTGGACCATGTCACCGAGGGCCGGATTGGCTGGAACTGCGTCACCGGCAGCAACGACGGCACCGCGCAGAACTACGGCCACGACAAGCACCGGCCGCACGACGAGCGCTACGAGGTGGCCGATGAATTCGCCGACGTCGTCACCAAGCTCTGGGAGGCCTGGGACGCGGACGCGGTGGTGCTCGATCGCGACATCCCGATGTTCGCCGACGGCAAGAAGGTCCGCCCGATCAACCACGTGGGCAAGTACTTCAAGGTGCGCGGACCGATCAATGCGCCGCGCTCACCGCAGGGACGCGTGCCGATCTGCCAGGCCGGTGGCTCGGCGGCGGGCAAGAAGTTCGCGTCGAAGTGGGCCGACACCATCATCACCGAAGGCAGCAACATCGAGAAGATGAAGGCCTATCGCGAGGAGGTCCGCAGCAATGCGGCCGCGATGGGGCGCAATCCCGACGACATCAAGCTCCTGTTCCTTTGCTCTCCGATCGTCGACACGACGATGGAGGCCGCGCGCGAACGGCGTCGGCTGCAGCAGGAAGACTCGCTGAAGCATGTCGAGATGCAGCTCTCCGGCATGTCGCGGTTGACCGGCATCGACTTCTCCAAGTTCGATCTCGACGAGCCGCTGCCGACCACGCTCACGACCAACGGCCACCAGTCCTCGCTGGCGCGGTGGCTCGGCAAGCCCCTGCGCGAGGTCGTGCGCGGCTACGCCAGCAAGGGAAGCCTCGACTACACCGGAACGCCCGATCACGTGGCGGGGGTGATGACCGAGGTCATGCAGGAAGTGGGCGGCGACGGCTTCCTGTTTTCCGATACGCCGATCGAGCGCCGCTCCATCATGGAGATCTGCGACGGACTGGTGCCCGAGCTGCAGCGCCGCGGCCTCGCCCGCAAGGCCTACGCACACAAGCACCTCGCCGACAATCTGAAGGAGTTCTGAGTCAGCCCGTCGCCGTCGTTTCGATCATGGCCATGTCGAGATGAAACGAGCCGTCGTCTTCGATGCCGAAGTGCGCTTTCGTTTCAGCCGAAGCTGCATTCTGAAGCGCGCGAATGGCTTTGATGTTATCGGGCGGCGTGCGCATGCGTGCGGTCCAGACCGGGAAGTCCATGCGCAGCCGCCAGGTGCGGCAGGATGTGATGCCAAAACCGGCACGGCCGAGGGCGGCCACCCATTCGCTGATGTGGTAGTCGCGCACATGTGAGGTGTCGCGAAGCAATTCGACCGCCTGCAGATGGGTGTCGAGGAACGCGGCGCTCGGCGAATACACGTCGATGAAAATCGCCGGAGCGCCTCCTTTCAGGACGCGCCGCGCCTGCCGGAGCCCGCCATCGAAATCCTGCCAGTGATGGGCGGAGTAGCGACAGGCAAGAAAGTCGAAATCGCCGTCCGGGAAGGGCAGATGCTCGGCCGCGGCTTCGACCGTGGTGACATTGTTGAAGCCTTTCTCACGGGCCGTTGCAGCGACGGCCGCCAGCATGTCGGTCGACAGGTCCGCGGCCGTGACCCGCTTGGCGTGGGGCGCAAGGGCGTAGGAGACATGGCCGCCTCCGGTGCCCAGATCGAGCGCGTGCTGCGGTCTGCGGCCGGCGGCCATCGCGCTCAAAGCCTCGAGGTCAGCGCCCTGTGCGTGAACCGCGCTCTCCACATAGGCCTTGGCGCGCGGGCCGAACTGGGCCTCGACGATCCTGTCATGGTGCTTGGGCATATCTCGCCTCTGTGTGGGCCAAACGATCGGGACGGTGTCCCGATCGTCCTGTGCTTCGACTTCGATCCGGATGTCAGGCCGGTATCTCGGCCTCGATCACCTCGAGGTCGGCGGTCATCACCTTGCCCTTGGTTTCCGGGCCGAGGAAGACCGCGACCACATATACGACCAGCGAACCGATCGTGCCGTACATCATCGGCTTGGCGAAGCCCATGCCCTGGTTCACCGCGAAATAGGTCAGCAGCGGCGCGACAGCCGCACCCCAGACCGCTCCCTGGTGGTAGACGAAGCCCGCCGCGGTTGCCCGAACCTCGGTCGGAAAGCGTTCCGACAGCCAGCCCGGGTTCAGCGCATCCTTGCCGCCGACGAAGCAGATGAAGATCAAGAAGGTCGTGAGGAACCAGATGGGATTGGTCGTGCTGAGGTAGATCGGCACCAGGAAGATCGAGATGGCGCAAGGCAGCA
Source organism: Reyranella sp. (assembly GCA_016780605.1). Lineage (GTDB taxonomy): Bacteria > Pseudomonadota > Alphaproteobacteria > Reyranellales > Reyranellaceae > Reyranella. The sequence goes on along the minus strand of JADHLS010000016.1, from coordinate 10,183 downwards.
TGAGCGCCCAGCGCCGGCCGATCCGTTCCGACATTCCGCCCCAGAAGCTGCAGGCGAGGAATGTCAGGATGTTGCCCCAGAATACCGGGACGGCGACCTGGGCCGGCGTCCAGCCCAGCTCCTTCTGCAGGTAGGTGCCCAGCATGGCCCAGATCGCGTAGTAGACGCAGAAGTTCGCCGCCATCCACAGGCAACCGGTGAAGGTGTTCCACAAATACTTGCGCTTGAAGATCGCGAACAGCGGAAGCGTCACCTGCTTCTTGGTCGTGTTCTGGATCCTCTTGTTCTCCGTCCAGACTTCCGGCTCCTTCACGTAGATGCGGATCCAGACGCACACCAGGGCCGGCAGCACACCCAGGATGAGCATGCCGCGCCAGCCGTAGCCGGGCGCGATCCTTTCGAAGGGCTCATAAAGGAAGCCGTAGGCGAGCGCCGACAGCGCGAACCCCAGTCCCCACGAGCCCTGCAACACGCCGGACATGAAGCCGCGCGAGCGAACGGGCCACGATTCCATCGCCAGCGCCGCGCCGGCTGGCCATTCCGCGCCCATCCCAATGCCGAGCAAGGCCCTGGCAACGAACAGGAACGTGAAGGTCGGGGAAAGTCCCGCGGCGAGATTGCAGACGGAATACCACAGGATGGAGATCATCAGCGGTGCCCGCCGTCCCAATCGATCGGCCAGCCAGCCCGATGCGGTTGCGCCGCCCAGGCGCATGATCAGCGTGACCGAGAACACGGCGGTCACCTCGATCAGCGGGACCCCGAACTCCTTGGCGATCGGCGCCATGATCAGGAGGAAGACCGTGAAGTCGAACGCGTCCAGCGTCCAACCCAGCCAGGCAGCACAATAAGCGTACCACTGATCTTTGGTGGGTTCTTTCCACCACGGCAACGCGGACGCAGGCGTACTCGATACGGACATTGGCGAGTCCTCCTGAGATGTTTTTTGCTTTACGCGGACGCTTCTCCAACTGAAGTTGAGCAGGCGGATATCTTCCGGTGTTTGCCGGACATTGACAACAAGGCGGCGATCAGCAGCGCAGGAATTCCTTGGCGTTGCCGTACAGCCACTTCTCGATGACCTTGTCCTTGAGCGGCAGCTTCTCGTACAGGGCGACGCTCTGCGGAATGGTGAGGCCGAAGGAATCCTTCGAGAAGCCGACCATGATCTTGTCCTGCAACAGCGTGTTGCCGAACTGGATGAACATCTCCCAACCCGAGCCAGGCACGCCGAAATACTGCGGATGATGGGCCGAGGTGTCGCAATAGAGGTTGGGATGGCGCCGCATCAGGCCGACCAGGTCGTTGACCCAGGGCCAGCCACTCAGCGCCGCGTCGATGCGCAACTCGGGAAAGTCCATGGCGATCTGGTCGAGGTGGCGGGGATGTCCGAGATCGTACGGACGGTCGGTGGCGTAGTTCATCGTCGAATAGATGCGGACCGGCACGTCGAGCTCGACGCACTTGGCATAGAGCGGATAGTAGCGCCGGTCGCTGGCGGCGAGATTGTTGTAGAGCGCCGCGACGCGCAGCCCGTTCAGCTTGCGCTCCTTGATCAGGTGCTCGAACTCGCGCACACCGCGCATGCCGTCGAACGGGCTGATCGAGGCCAGGGCGAAGAAGCGGTTGGGGAATTCCGCCACGACATCGGCCAGGACGTAGTTGTCGACGCGACCGACCACCGACACCTCGGCGCCCTCGCGATCGAGCTCGGCCACGAACTCCTTGATCGACTGGCCGCCCTTGTGTCCCTCCTTGTGTCCCTCGGGCTTCTTGCTCTCGCCCGCCGCCTTGGAAGGGTCGACCCGCTTGCGGAAGATGTTGCGGTAATTGTCGAACCCGTAGCCGGGACGCGCCGGCAGCAACTCGGGATCGCCGTAGCCGATCCGGTGCGAGGCCTGCTCGTGATACTGCCGGGGCTTGCCCTGCTCATCGGGGGGCAACAGGCATTCCAGATCGATAACCTTGCGCACCACGTCGTATCCCCTTTGACCGATTGAGCTGCGCCGCAACTCAGCATATCGGCCCATGGGCGTCTATGTGGGCGTCTATTCGTCCGGTGTTTGGTTTGGCGATTGCATGTCCTTATGATGCTTCGTGGGAAGCAGCTGTCGTCGCGTTGTGAAAAAGGGCGGGCGATTTGAGGGGTGTGAGCTGATGGTGCGGCATATCGCGGGACACGCGGCGCAGGCGTTGCTGCTCCTGGTCGGCGTCGTCATCGCCATCTTCTGCCTGCTTCAGCTCATTCCGGGCGATCCGGTCCAGGCGATGGTCGGCGACATGCCGGTGCCGCCGGCATTGCGCGCGGCGCTGGAGCAACGCTTCCACCTCAACGAGCCGTTCCTCGACCGCCTGTTTGGCTATCTGTCCAACGTCGTCCACGGCGACCTCGGCTATTCGATGAACTACCGCCGGCCGGTCATCGACATCCTGGCCGAACGGTTTCCGCGCACCCTGCTGCTGGCCGGCGCCGGCTATGGCTTCGGCATCCTGATCGGCATTGCCATCGGCATCCACTCCGCCGTCACGCCGCATCGCAGCGTCGACCGGGGGTGGTCGGGCCTGGTGCTGATCGGCTACGCCATGCCGACCTTCTGGGTCGGCCAGCTGCTCGTGATCGTGTTCTCGATCCAGCTCGGCTGGCTGCCGACACAGGGCATGGGTCCGATGATCTCGCGCGCCGAGGGCGTCGACTGGCTGCTGGAACGGGCGACCTATCTGGTGCTGCCGGTTGCGACCTACACCATCCTGGAAACAACGCGCGTGGCCCGCTTCATGCGCGCCAGCGTCGCCGAGACGCTCGAGCAAGGCTACATCGTGACGGCGCGACAGAAAGGCCTGTCGCGGCACGAGATCATCAGGGGGCACGTGGTGCGCAATTCCATCCTGCCGGTGATCACCGTGATGGGCTACTCGTTCGGCACCGCGATGGGCGGCGCGGTCCTGCTCGAGACGGTCTTCTCCTATCCCGGCGTCGGCTCGCTGATGGTCGAGGCGGTGCGCGCCCGCGACACGCAGGTGATCGTGGGCGTGGTCATCCTGATCGCCTGTTCGGTGGTGGTGATGAACATCGTGGTCGACCTGCTCTACGCCTGGCTCGATCCGCGGATCCGCGTCGCCGCGGCGCCGCGCTGACCGGGTGGCGGGGGGGATCAGGATGCCTGCAGAGCCCAGCGTGCTGATGCCGGTTGCTCCGACGGCAAGCCGGTCGCGGATGTCGGTGCCGCTCGACCTGGTGCGGCGCCTGTTCGCCACGCGCTTCGGCGGCGCGGGCGTGATCATCCTCCTCGCGATCTCGGTGCTGTCGATCTTCGCGCCCTGGTTCGCCTCGAGCGGACCGACGGATATCGGCGCGCCGTCGCTGCAGCCGCCATCGTGGCAGCATCCGTTCGGCACCGACAGCCTCGGCCGCGACGTTCGCTCGGTCCTGCTTTTTGCCGGCCGTTCGTCCCTCACCATCGGCTTTTGCGCGGCGGCCATGGCGTTCCTGATCGGCGGCACGATCGGTGCGCTGGCCGGCTACTTCCGCGGACCGCTCGCCGCCGTGCTGCTGCGCGTCACCGATCTCTTCCATACCCTGCCCGCCATCATCATCGTGCTGTTCAGCGTGTCGCTCCTGGGCGCGAGCTTCTGGCTGCAGGTCGCCGCCGTCGCGTTGGCGATCTGGCCGATCGAGGCGCGGCTGGTCTACGGCCAGTTCATCACCTTGTCGGAGCGCGAGTTCGTGCTGGCGGCGCGGGCGGCCGGCCTGTCGACCGGCCACGTGATCTTCCGCGAGATCCTGCCCAACGCGTTGCCGACCGTGATCGTCCAGGTCGCTCTCGACGCCAGCACGGCGATCCTGATCGAGGCCGGCCTCGGCTTCCTCGGCCTGTCCGATCCCGCCGTGCCGAGCTGGGGCGAGATGCTGAACCGCGGCCAGGAATTCCTCGAGCTGGCGTGGTGGATGAGCGTGTTTCCCGGCATGGCGATCTGCATTGCCGTGCTGGGCTTCAACCTGTTCGCCGACGGCGTCACCGAGATGTTCAATCCCCGGGCTTCGGCCGTGCCGCCGAAGCTCGACGGCTGAGGAGCGGCGCCGTGGACACGCCATTGCTGAGCGCCCGCGACGTCAAGGTGCACCTGCGCGTGCACGGCCGTGTCGTGAAGGCGGTCGACGGCGTCGACCTCGACGTCCAGGCCGGGCAGTGTGTCGGCCTGGTGGGCGAATCGGGCTCGGGCAAGAGCACGCTGGGGCGGGCGATGGCGCGGCTGCTGCCCAACGTGGCGATCGCAGAGCTGTCTGGCGAGGTCCGCTTCTGCGGCGAGGATGTCCTGGCGATGACCGCCGACAGGATTCGCGCGCTGCGCCGCCATCGCGGCCTGTCGATGGTGTTCCAGGATCCGCTGTCCTATCTCAACCCGACGCTGCGTATCGACCGCCAGATCGCCGAGGCCCTGCGCCATCTGCCGAGCGCGCAGGCGGTGCGCAAGCGCTCGGCGGAGCTGCTGCGACAGGTCGGCCTCGATGACCCGGCGCGCATCCTGCGGCTCTACCCGCACGAGCTCTCGGGCGGCATGCGCCAGCGCGTCCTGATTGCCATGGCGCTCGCGCCCGATCCGCAGATCCTGATCGCCGACGAGCCGACGACCGCGCTCGACGCCACGGTGCAGTACCAAGTGATCCAGACGCTGCGCCGGCTGAACCAGGAGCGCAACCTCGCGATGCTGATCATCACCCACGACCTCGGCATGGTCGCGGAGCTGTGCGACCGGGTCTATGTCATGCATGGCGGCAAGATCGTCGAGGCGGCCGACGTGTTCGCCCTGTTCGACGCGCCGCAGAATGCCTACACCGCGAGCCTGCTCGCCGCGGCTCGCCGGCTGCATCAGACCAAGGCGCTCGGGGAGCCGTCGTCCCGATGAGCGTGCCAATCCTCTCCGCGCGCGCCATCGTTAAGAGCTTCGGCGGCCGCCGCTGGTTCGGCGGTGCCGCGCCCAAACGCGCGGTCGATGCCGTCGATCTCGATGTCCATGAGGGCGAGACCCTGGCGATCGTGGGCGAATCCGGCTCCGGCAAGAGCACGCTGGCGCGCATCCTGCTGGGGCTCGCCCGGCCGACGGCGGGCACGGTCGAGTACCAGGGGCAGCGGGTCGAGTCCTTCACCTCGGCCGATTGGGCGACCTTCCGCAAGGCGGTCCAGCCGGTCTTCCAGGATCCCGCCTCGTCGCTCAATCCGCGCATGCGCGTCGAGTCTACGCTGTCGCATGTGTTGCGCCGCCACAAGCTCGCAACGCGCGACACGCTCGATGCCGAGATCGGCTCGTTGCTGGCGTCGGTCGGCCTGGACGCGGCACAGTTCCGCGACCGCTATCCCCACCAGCTCTCGGGCGGCCAGCAGCAGCGCATCGCGATCGCGCGGGCGATGGCGGTGCGTCCCCGCCTGATCATCGCCGACGAGCCGCTCTCGAGCCTCGACATGTCGGTCCAGGCGCAGATCCTGGATCTGCTGGTCAGCCTCAAGGCCACGCGCAATCTCGGGCTTGTGCTGATCAGCCATGATCTCAATGTCGTCGATGCGATCTCCGACCGGGTAATCGTCATGTATCTCGGCAGGATCGTCGAGGCCGGGCCGACGCGGCAGGTGCTGGGCAACCCGTCGAACGACTACACGCGTTCCCTGCTGGCGGCCAAGCTGGTCGCCGATCCGCATATCGCCCGCGCGCGGCGGCGTGCCGTGGACGACGCGCGCGCCAGTGGGCCAATATCGCCGTCAAATCTGCAAGGAGCGCCGCAATGAGCGGGATTGTGAAGTGGTGTGTGGCAGCGGCCTCGATCCTGGCGCTGTTCGGCGTCGATGCGGGACCGGCCGCGGCGCAGGCGGCGCCCAAGCGCGGCGGCACGGCGATCGTCGGCGTGAGCGTGGCGGGCGCCACCCTCAACACGCAGCTCACCTCGGCGGTGACGCCGCTGATCATCGCCGACCTGTGGGCGAGCGGTCTCTACAAGTACGACAAGACGGGGGCCAAGAAGCCGCAGATCGCCAGCTCGTGGGACATCTCCGAGGACGGCAAGGTCTATACCTTCCACCTCAGGCCCAACCTCAAATGGTCGGACGGCCATCCCTTCTCCTCAGAAGACGTCGCCTTCACGCTGAAGTCGTTCGGCCAGTACAACACCTACCTGGTCAAGGTGCTGCCGAACATCGATCGGGTCGAGACGCCGGACGCCAACACCTTCGTCGTCCGCTTGAAGGAACCGCAGTCGGCGGCGCTGGAAGGGTTCGACAAGGAAGTCTTCCCGTTGATGCCCAAGCACGTCTATGACGGCACCGACATCCCGACCAATCCAGCCAACCGCGCGCCGGTCGGCATGGGGCCGTACAAGTTCGTGAAGTGGGAGGAGGGGCGCGGCATCACCTTCACCCGCAATGAGCATTACTGGGACCAGCCGCGGCCCTATCTCGACTCGGTGGTCGCGGTGTTCATCCCCAACGTGCAGCAGCAGCAGAACGCCCTCTATCGCGGCGAGATCGACGTGCTACGGCCGGCGCTGCCCCAGGTCGGCCGCGCCATCGAGCAGGCCAAGGCCAAGCACGCCTTCGATGTGCGCGAGATCAAGGTCAACGCGGCGGAACGGCTGTCGCTCGACATCAACATCACCCGCGACATGCTTGCCAAGCCGCTGGTCCGCCAGGCCCTCCTGGTGGCGATCGATCGCGAGCGGATCTCGAAGGATGTCTACCAGGGGCTGGCGTTCCCGGCGATGAACGCGATCCCCGAGCAGTTCACCATGCTCACCGACCCGTCGGTCGACTACAACAAGCAGTTCGCCTTCGACCCCGTGAGGGCCGGCAAGATGCTCGACGAGGCAGGCTTTGCCCTCAAGGATGGCAAGCGCTTCTCGCTGGATCTCACCGCCGCCGTCAACGCCGACGCCTTCTACGCCGAGCCGGCGGCGCAGCTGATCGCGGCCAACTGGCGGGCGATCGGCATCGAGGTCAAGCTCAGCCTGCTCGAGGGCCAGCTGTGGACCAACAAGGTGTTCAAGGAGCGCAACTTCGACGTCTCGATGGTGTCGCTGACGGCGCGCACCGATCCGCTGTTCGGCGTCGACCGCTCCTTCCTGTGCAACACCAGTAACGTGCCCTACGTCAATCCAACCGGCTACTGCAACCCCGAGCTCGACGCCATCGCCGCCAAGGCGGCGGCAGTGCCGACGCCGGAGCGCCGCCAATGGTACAAGCAGTATGAAGAGATCGTCGCCCGCGACATGCCGCACCTGACCTTGACCAACGCCAGGAAGTTCTTCGCAATCTCGAGCCGCTTCGGCGGCATCGACGAGGAGCTGGACCTCGCCTTCAACGGCAACCCCAGCATGTCGAACGTCTGGGTGAAATAGCGGACGGCACCGGCATCATGGATACGCTCATGGACGCGTTGATCCGGCCGCGGACCATCGCGGTGATCGGCGCGTCGCCCAGGCGCCAGACCCTGGGCAACGTGGCGCTCGACAACCTCGCCAACTACGGCTTTGCCGGCACGGTCATCCCGGTGCATGGCGAGGCCGCCGAGATCGCCGGACGCCCGGCGGTGCCCTCGATCGAGGCCCTGCCGGACGGCGTCGACGTGGCGCTGGCCTCGGTGCCGGCAGCCGGTGTCGCCGACGCGGTGCGCCGGCTCGACCGCCGCGGCGTGCGTACCGCCATCGTCAACACCGCCGGTTTCTCGCCGGAGCAGGAGGCCGAGCTGCGGCAGCTGGTGAGCGGCAGCCGTATCCTGATGCATGGCCCCAATTGCATGGGCCTGATCAATCTCTCCGACGCAACGCCGATCTACACCGGCGGCATCACCTCGCGGGTCCGCAAGGGACCGGTCGCTCTGATCGCGCAGTCGGGGTCGGCGGCGATCTCGGTGATCAATTCCAGCACCGCCGGCTTCTCCAAGGTCGTCACCATCGGCAGCGAATTCCGCGTCACCGGCTCGGACTATCTGCAGTGGCTGGCCGGCGATCCCGACACGTCGGCGATCGGGCTGATCCTGGAATCGATCCAGGACGCCGATCGCTTCGCCGATGCCGTCGATCGGGTGCACGCCGCGGGCAAGTCGCTGGTCATGCTCAAGGTCGGCCGCTCGGCCACCGGCGCGCGGGCGACGCTGGCCCACACAGGCGCCCTGATCCGCAACGACGATGCGTTTGCCGGCTTCGTCGCCCGCTACGGCATTCCCGTGGTCGGCGACTACGAGGAGTTGATCGCGACTCTCGAGGCCTTGGCCGTTTGCACCAAGCGCCCGCGGCGCGGGGCCCTGGCGTTGATGGGCATCTCCGGCGGCGAGACCGCGCTCGCCTGCGATATCTGCGATCAGGTCGACCTGCCGCTGGCCATCTTCTCCGAGGCGACGGCGGCGGGCGTGCGTGCTGCGCTGCCTGGGCTGCCGGGCCAGAACCCCGTCGATATCGGGCAGAGCGTCGGCCGCCAGCAGGGCGCGGCGCTGGCCGGCATGACCGCTGTGATGACGGCCGAGGAAGTGGGCGTCGGTGTCGTCCTGCAGGACATGCAGGCCTCGCTGCCGGCCACCAGCCATCGCAACTACACCGGCCACCTGACGACGATTGCCGAGCTGAGCCGCGCCACCGACAAGCCGATCGTCGTCGTCTCGCCGACGGCGGAGATCATGAGCGAGCGGTTGCTCGCCTGCCTGGAGGGTACCGGCGTGCCGGCCTTGCGCGGCTTGCGGCCGGGCCTTGCCGCCGTGAAGTGCATGGTCGACTGGTCGGCGCGGCGGCTGGATGCGCGTCGGCTGGCCGATCGCCGTATCACGCCCGAGCGCGCGAGCCTGCAACGTGAGATCGCTGCGCTTCGAGGCTCGCTGCCGCGGCCGCTGGTCGGCCGCCTGCTCGACAGCTACGGCATCCCGGTCGTGAAGTCGGCGGTGGCCCGCTCGGCCGATGAGGCGGTGATCGCGGCACGCAAGATCGGCTATCCGCTGGTGGTCAAGGTGATGTCGGCCGACGTGCCGCATCGCTCGGACGTCGGCGCGGTCCAGCTCGGCATCGAGAACGAGGCCGGGCTGCGCGCTGCTGTGGCGCTGATCGAGCGCAACGTCCGTGAGAAGGTTCCCGGCGCCGTGATCGATGGCTACGAGCTGCAGGAGGAGCTGGTCGATTGCCTGCAGGCGATGGTCGGCTACCAGGCGGCGCCGCCGTACGGCGCGCTGACGATCGTGGGCTCGGGCGGCGTCCTGGTCGAGCTCGAAGCCGACAAGGCGCTGAGCCTCAGCCCGGTGACGACGGCGGAGGCGGGCGCGATGCTGGCGTCGACTCGGCTTGGCAAGACGCTGGGCGGCTATCGCAATCTCATCCCGGTCACCAATACGGCGCCGCTGGCCGGCCTGATCGCCAGCCTGTCCGCGCTTGCCGCCGACTTCTGCGACCTGGTGCCGGAGTGCGACCTCAACCCCGTCCTGATTCGCAAGGGCTCGGGTGACGTGCGCATCGTCGACGCGCTGTTCGTCGCCGGCGGCCGGTGAGGGAACTCAGTGAAGCGACAGGGCGAGGGCCATCGCCGCAAGGCCGGGCTTCTCGCAGACGGCCGTATCCACGGATGTAGTGTGCTGTACCGGCACGGCCTGCAACCACAGGCTTGCCGCGAGCAATGCCGCAGCCAGAAGGGTGAGCGGCCACTCGTGCAGGTCGAACCGCGCCATGACAAAACGCTAGCAAGAAAGATACCAGCCGGCCTCTACGCCGCGTGCCGATTGGCCGGCCGCGTCAGGCCGAGATGCTCGCGCAACGTCGTGCCGGTGTAGCCGGTGCGGAACAGCCCACGCCGCTGCAGCTCCGGCACCACCAGTCGCACGAAATCCTCGAGGCCGTCGGGCAGGGTGGCGAACTGCATCATGAAGCCGTCGGCGGCGCCCATGGCGAACCATTCTTCCATCACGTCGGCGATACGCTGGGGTGTGCCCTTGATCGTCTTGCGGCCGCGCTCGTAGCGCAGGTAGAGCTGCCGCAAGGTCGGATTCTCCTCGCGGATGATCTTCATGATGCCGTCGAAGAACGCCTTGTGCTGGTTGGCGCTCTTGGGCAGGCGCTCGGGCGGGATCGGCTCGTCGAGCGGCAGATCGGAGAGATCGGTCTCGAGGTCGGTGCCCAGCCGGAAGCGTCCGACATCGGGATGGATCATCTCCTGCAGGGCCTGCG
>JADHLS010000015.1 GCA_016780605.1 Reyranella sp. | reverse complement strand
GAGAAGAAGGCGGCCTTGCGCCGGCTCGGCCAACCGATCGATATTGCCCGCGGAGCGCTGCTGCTGGCATCCGACGAGGCCGACTTCATTACCGGCCACGAACTCGTCGTCGATGGCGGGCTGACGCTGCGTACATGAGCAAGGGTTTCATGCCGAGTATCCATTCCTTCGCCGCAAGCTACAGCGAGGCGCGCGAAAAGTTCCTGGCCGCGGCCCGGATTGCGGGCGCGACGACGTACCGTTACGACAATCCGTCCAAGGGTCCGAGAGGCGAGAGCCTGTCGACCGACGTCGCCCGGCTGGGCCCCGATGATGCCTCGCGCGTCGTGGCGACGATCTCCAGCACGCATGGCGTCGAGGGCTACTGTGGCTCGGGCTTCCAGGTCGATTGGCTGGCCCGCGTCGGTGCCTCCGGCCTGCCCAAGGACACGGCGGCAGTGTTCGTGCACGCCATCAATCCCTACGGCTTCGCCTGGACGCGGCGCGTGACGGAGGAGGGCAATGACCTCAACCGCAACTACGTCGATCACAGCAAGCCTTACCCGGTGAATGAAGGCTATCTCGAGATCGCCGACTTTCTGATCCCGAAGGATCTCAGCCCGGCTACTCTTGAAGCAGCCGACGCCAAGCTCGCTGCCTATCGCAAGAAGGTGGGCGACGTCGCCTACTTCCGTGCCGTGTCGGCCGGCCAGTACAGCCATCCCGACGGGATGTTCTTCGGTGGTGGCGGAGCCTGCTGGTCGAACCGCACGCTGCACGCCATCACCGACCGCTTCCTCCAGGGCCGCCAGGATGTGGCCGTCATCGACTTCCATACCGGCTTGGGGCCCTATGGCTACGGCGAGCCGATCACCCATTACGACATCAACACGCCGGGCTCGCGCCGCGTGCGCGCCTTCTGGGGTGAGTCGGTGACGGAGTCCAAGCGCGGCCAGACCGCGTCGCAGGCGCGCGATGGGCTTGGCCACTACGGGCTGAACCGTGTCCTGGCCGAGCCCGAGACGCGGCTCACCATGTGCACGCTGGAATACGGCACATTCGATCGCGAAAGCGGCCAGAAGGCGTTCCGGGCCGACCATTGGCTGCACAAGTACGGCGATCCGCTGGGCAAGGAAGCCGGGCCGGTGCGGGCCGCCATGCGCCGCCAGTTCTATCCGGAGACCGATGACTGGAAGGAGGCGGTGCTGTTCCGCGGCCATCAGATCGTGCGGCAGGCCATAGCGGGAGTACAGCGCGGCGCCCTTTGACCCTATCTGTTGGGGACAACCGCCTGCGAAAAGCCACACGTTGTTCAAGCGATCCTGCTAAAAGCCTCCCATGCGTGTCCTGGTGGCGCTGATCGCCTTTGTGGCTGTCGCCGTACTCAATTTCCTATGGTGGTGGTGGCCCAACAGGCCGGTCGAGATCGCCGGTTGGACGACGGCTCCCCTGCAGAGCGTGTCGTTCGCGGCCTATCGGCCGGGTCAGAGCCCGCTCAGCAAGATCTACCCGACCGTGGACCAGATCGAGGACGACCTGCGGCGCCTGCAGGGCAAGGTCCAGGCCGTGCGCACCTATACGACGAGCGAGAACCTCGAGACGGTGCCGCAGCGCGCCGGCAAGTATGGGCTGAAGGTCTGGCACGGCGCCTGGCTCAACGAGAACGACAAGGAGAACCTCGAAGAGATCAACCTGCTGATCGACCACGCCAACAGGTACAAGGACACGATCGAGCGGGTGATCGTCGGTAACGAGGTGCTGCTGCGCAAGCAGCTGACGGCCAACCAGCTGCGCCGCTACATCCGACAGGTCAAGCAGCGGGTGTCGCAGCCCGTGACCTACGCCGACGTCTGGGAATTTTGGCTGCGCAATCCCTCGCTGGCCGACGAGGTCGATTTCATCACCATCCATATCCTGCCGTACTGGGAGGACGAGCCGATCGGCCTCGACCGCCGCGAGCCCGACGGCAAGCTCAGCATCGAGAAGCACATCGTCGACATCTACAAGAAGGTGCAGGACCGCTTCCCCGGCAAGAAGATCGTGATCGGCGAGACCGGCTGGCCGAGCGACGGCCGCATGCGCTCCGACGCGCGCCCGGGCCGCGTCGAGCAGGTGCGCTACTTCTCGCTGTTCCGCAGCGTCGCCGACCGCGAGAAGTTCGACTACAACATCGTCGAGGCGTTCGATCAGTACTGGAAAGCGCGCCAGGAAGGCACGGTCGGCGCGACCTGGGGGCTGCTCGACGCCCAGCGCCGTGACAAGTTCGAGCTCGGCAAGCCGGTGTCTGCCGAGCCCAACTGGCCGATGCTGTTCACCCTGTCGACCCTGGCGGCCGGCCTGATGCTGGGCGGCTTCGTGGTCCTGCGCCGCCAGGCCCGCGGCAAGGCGATCGCGATCTTTGCCGTCTTCACCCAGCTCGTGGCGACCTGCTACGTGCAGGCGACCTGGACCGACATCAGCCGCATGTTCTACTTCGAGCGCGAGGTCGGCGTGGTGTTCTGGGCGATCCTGCTTGCCCTGTTCAGCTATGCGCTGCTGCGCGGCATCGCCGACAGCCTGACCGGCAAGATGGCCGATCCGTCGCTTTACGGCGCGCGCGTGCGCGAGGCCTGGCGCGCCTGGCGCGAGCTGCCGCGTTATCGCATCGTGCAGCGCGCCGACCTGATGGCGCAGATGCTTTACCTGGTGCTGACGGTGCTCTGCATCTTCTACCTCATCGTCATCAGCATCGACTGGTACGACGGCGTGTTCCGCATCGGCACCTTCTTCCGCCACATCGCCATCGACGGCCGTTACCGCGACTTCCCGATCTGGAGCTTCGCGATCCCCAGCATCGTCCTGATGGCTTGGAAGACTCTGACCATCGTGCGCAGCGAGCCGGTGTCGCGGGCCGACCGCTGGACCAAGGCGCTGTCGTTCGGCCGGCTGCTGGGCTACGACGGCAGCAAGGGCTTCGTGCGCATGGACCGCAGTTACAGCCGGCTTCGGCCGATCCTGCCCGAAGTCGCCTTCTCCTTCCTGTTGATCTTCTGGGCTGCCGTGTTGGTGGTGACCGAGGGCGCCATCAAGCTGCACGACGGCGGGGCGGGCGGCTTCGTCTCCGCCGATGGCGGCCGCTGGGTGATCGGGACACTCTTCTGGAACACCCAGGCCAACTGGTTCGCCGCGCTGGCCGTGCTGATGGCGGTGCCGTATCTTGCGACCATCTACGTATCGCTGCGCGAGCCACTGGCAGAACCGCCGCCGGACTCCTATACCAGCAAGTGGTGAGCACGGATTGACCTCACCCTGAGGAGCGCACGAAGTGCGCGTCTCGAAGGGTGGAAACGAGCACCTTGGCTGTCGCCCACCCTTCGAGACGGCGCTTCGCGCCTCTTCAGGGTGAGGTGGGGCCTGGTCGCGGCAGGAGTTACCAAATGGAAATCAAGGGCGAGTACAAGATCCCCGCATCGCGGGAGAAGGTCTTTGCGGCGTTGAACGATCCCGCCGTGCTGCAGGCCTGCATTCCCGGCTGCGAATCGCTGGAGAAGGTGTCGGATACCGAGATGAAGGCCAAGGTGCGCATGCGCATCGGCCCGGTTAGCGCGAGCTTCTCGGGCAAGGTCACGCTGTCCGACATCGATCCGCCCAACGGCTACAAGATCAGCGGCGAAGGGCAGGGCGGTGCCGCAGGCTTCGCCAAGGGTGGCGCCGTGGTGGCGCTGCGCGAGGACGGGGCCGACACCGTGCTCAATTACAATGTCGACGCCCAGGTCGGCGGCAAGATCGCCCAGGTCGGCGCGCGCCTGATCGACGGCACGGCCAGGAAGCTGGCCGACGAGTTCTTCGGCAAGTTCGCCTCGACGGTCGGCGGGCCCGCGCTGGCCGGGGCGGCATCGGACGCGCCGCCGGCGGCGCCCGAGACGGTTTCTCCGCCGTCACCGCCGCCCGCTGCAGCGCAGCGAGGCTACCGGCATTGGCTGGTCATCGGCATCGGCGCAGCAGTCCTGATCCTGATTTTCCTGGCCAGCCGCTGACCGCGGCGGCGGCAGTCGGTTGTCGTCCGCAATTCACTTGACCGGCGCATGAGCGGCTTGCGAGAGTCTTCTCAACGCCCTGCGGGTGTGCATTTTGCGCGCCTGCGCAAACCAACAATGTGAGGGAGAAGAGTAGATGACCATTCCCGTCGCCATGACCGTCAACGGCAAGCCCGTCTCGGGCAAGGTTGAGGCGCGCACGCTGTTGGTTCAGTTCCTGCGCGAGCATCTCGGCATGACCGGCACCCATGTCGGCTGCGATACCAGCCAGTGCGGCGCCTGCGTCGTCCACGTCGACGGCAAGTCGGTGAAGTCCTGCACCATACTTGCCGTCCAGGCGGAAGGCGCCAAGGTCACGACCATCGAGGGCCTGGCCGAGAGCGCCGAGAAGCTGCATCCCATGCAGGAGGCGTTCCGCGAGAACCATGCGCTGCAGTGCGGCTTCTGCACTCCGGGCATGGTGATGAGCGCCATCGACATGGTGAAGCGCCACAACTACCAGCTCGACGAAGCGACGGTACGGCGTGAGCTCGAGGGCAACCTCTGCCGCTGCACCGGCTACCACAACATCGTTAAGGCCATCCTGGCGGCCGCGCCCGCCATGAAGTCTGCGGGGGTGTAGCCATGACTGCGCAAACCGGAATTGGCGCCCGGGTCAAGCGGAAGGAAGACCAGCGCTTCCTGACCGGGACGGGCCGTTATGTCGACGACCTGCCGCTCGCGCGCGCGACCTACGCGCACTTCCTTCGCTCGCCGCATGCGCACGCGAAGATCAAGAGCATTGACACCTCGGCCGCGGCCAAGATGCCGGGCGTCGTGGCGATCTTCACCGGCAAGGACACGGCCGACGCCAAGGTCGGCGGGCTGATCTGCGGCTGGGTGGTCAAGGACAAGCATGGCCAGCCGCACAAGGCGCCGCCGCATCCTGTGATGGCGCTCGATACCGTGCGCTATGTCGGCGACACGGTGGCGATGGTCGTGGCCAACAGCCACGACGAGGCCAAGGATGCCGCCGAGGCGATCAAGGTCGACTACGAGATGCTGCCGGCCAACGTCGATCTCGCCACGGCGCTCGACAAGGGCGCGCCGCAAATCCACGCCGAGGCGCCGGGCAACCTGATCTATGACTGGGAGCTCGGCGTGAAGGCCGACGTCGATGCCGCCTTCGCCAAGGCGGCGCACGTCACCAAGCTCGACTTGGTGAACAACCGGCTGATCCCCAACGCCATGGAGCCGCGCGCCGCGGCCGCGGAGTACGACAAGGGGACCGGCAACTATACGCTCTGGTCGACGTCGCAGAACCCGCATGTGCTGCGCCTCATCCTGTCGGCCTTCGTGCTCGGCATCCCCGAGCACAAGCTGCGCGTCATCGCTCCCGACGTGGGCGGCGGCTTCGGCAGCAAGATCTTCTGCTACAACGAAGAAACGATGGTGACCTGGGCGGCAAGCCGCGTCGGCCGTCCGATCAAGTGGACCGCCGAGCGCAGCGAATCGTTCCAGACCGATGCGCACGGTCGCGATCACGTCACCCATGCCGAGCTGGCGCTCGACAAGGACGGCAAGTTCCTCGGTCTCAAGGTCGAGACCATCGCCAACATGGGCGCCTATCTCTCGACCTTCTCGACGGCAGTGCCGACCTATCTCTACGCGACGCTGCTGGCGGGCCAGTACACCACGCCGGTGATCTACGCCAACGTGAAGGCGGCCCTCACCAACACCGCGCCGGTCGACGCCTATCGCGGCGCCGGACGGCCGGAGGCGACCTTCGTCATCGAGAGCATCGTCAGCAAGGCGGCCAAGGAGCTGAAGATGGATCCGGCGGAGCTGCGCCGGAAGAACTTCATTCCGGCCAACGCCTTCCCGTACCAGACGCCGGTGGCGTTGCAATACGATTCGGGCAACTACCCGCCGATCATCGACGAGGCGATCAAGATCGCCGACTACAAGGGCTTCGAAGCCCGCCGGGCGGAGGCCAAGTCGCGCGGCAAGCTGCGCGGCATCGGCTTCTCGTCCTACATCGAGGCCTGCGGGCTCGGACCCTCGCGGGTGATCGGCCAGCTGGGCGGCGGCGTCGGCCAGTGGGAATCGGCGGAGCTGCGCTTCAACCCGACGGGCAACGTCCAGATCCTGACCGGCGCACACAGCCACGGTCAGAGCCACGAGACCACCTTCGCGCAGGTGGTATCCGACAAGCTCGGCGTGCCGATCGAGAACATCGAGGTCGTGCACGGCGACACGGCGACCACCCCGTTCGGCATGGGCAGCTACGGCAGCCGGTCGCTGGCGGTCGGCGGATCGGCCATCGTCAAGGCGGCCGACAAGATCATCGCCAAGGGCAAGAAGATCGCCGCGCATCTGATGGAGGCGTCGGTCGCAGACGTCGTGTTCGAGGGCGGCACCTTCAAGGTGGCCGGCACCGACAAGGCGGTGCCGCTCGGCCAGGCGGTGTTCGCGGCCTACGTGCCGCACAACTACCCGCTGGAAGAGCTCGAGCCCGGCATGGACGAGAACGCCTTCTACGATCCGTCGAACTTCGTCTATCCGGCGGGCACGCAGATCTGCGAGGTCGAGGTCGATCCCGACACCGGCGAGGTGGAGATCGTGAACTTCACCGCCGTCGACGACTTCGGCAACATCGTCAATCCGATGATTGTCGAGGGCCAGGTGCATGGCGGCATCGTCCAGGGCGTCGGCCAGGCGCTGCTGGAGAACGCCGTCTATGACAAGGAAACGGGCCAGCTCGTTAGCGGCTCGTACATGGACTATACCATGCCGCGCGCCGACGACGTGCCGTCGTTCAAGCTCGGCAACAAGGTCACGCCCTGTCCGCACAATCCGCTGGGCGTGAAGGGGTGCGGTGAGGCCGGTGCGATCGCCGCACCCGCCGCGGTCATGAATGCCGTCCACGACGCGCTTGCGCCGGTTGGCGTCAGCCATGTGCCGATGCCGGCCACGCCGCTCAACGTGTGGCAGGCGATCCACGGCGCGCGTCCGGCTGCCGAGTAAGGGAGAATCAGAAGATGTACGACTTCCACTATCACCGCCCCAAGACGCTGGCCGACGCGGTCAACCTGCTGAAGGGCAAGGATGAGGCCCGGCCGATGTCGGGCGGCATGACGCTGATCCCGACGCTGAAGCAGCGCCTGGCCAAGCCCTCCGACGTCGTCGACCTCGGCGGCATCAAGGATCTGGCCGGCATCAAGGTCGAGGGCAACAACGTGGTGATCGGCGGCATGACCCGCCATGCCGACGTTGCCAGCTCGGCCGACGTCAAGAGCGCGATCCCGGCGCTGGCTCATCTTGCCGGCCATATCGGCGATCCGGCGGTGCGCAATCGCGGCACGATCGGCGGTTCGGTGGCCAACAACGATCCCGCGGCGGACTATCCGGCGGCGGTTCTGGCGCTCGGCGCCACCATCACCACCAATACCGGCAAGCACGCCGCTGACAGCTTCTTCAAGGGCCTGTTCGAGACGGCGTTGAGCGACGGCGAGCTGATCACCTCGATCAGCTTCCCCAAGGCCGAGAAGGCCGCCTACATGAAGTTCCCCAACCCGGCGTCACGGTACGCCATGGTTGGCGTGTTCGTGGCCAAGACCGCGGCGGGCGTGCGTGTCGCGGTGACGGGGGCGGGACCCTCCGTCTTCCGCGTCAAGGCGATGGAGGATGCGCTCGCCAAGAACTTCTCGTCGGCCGCGATCAAGGACATCAAGATTCCGGCCGATGGACTCAACAGCGACATCCATGCCAGCGCGGAATACCGCGCCCATCTGGTGAACGTGATGGCGCGCCGCGCCGTCGACGCCGCGACCAAGTAGCCGTTGAAGGCACTGGTCACGGGCTTCGAGCCCTTCGGCGGCGACGCGGTCAATCCCTCGTCGCTGGCGGTCGGCAAGCTCAAGAAGAAATACGGCAGCCTGGTCGTGCATACGGCCACGCTGCCGTGTTCGTTTGCGCGTTCGACGGGCGTGCTGCAGGACGCGATCGACAGCGCCAAGCCCGACATCGTGCTCTGCGTCGGCCTGGCCGGCGGGCGCAGCGAGCTCTGCCTGGAGCGGGTCGCGATCAACGTCCAGGATGCGCGCATCCGCGACAATGACGGCAAGCAGCCGATCGACAAGCCGGTGGTGAAGGATGGACCGCCGGCGCATTTCGCGACGCTGCCGATCAAGGCTTGCGTGGCGGCGATGCGCCAGGCGGGCCTGGCGGCCGCGGTGTCGAACACCGCTGGTACCTTCGTCTGCAATCACATCCTCTACGCGCTGATGGATATCGCGAGCCGTCATCCGACGAAGCTGCGCGGCGGCTTCCTGCACGTGCCCTATGCGCCGGAGCAGATCGCCAAGGTCGGCACGGCGCCATCGATGGCGATCG
Organism: Reyranella sp.; assembly: GCA_016780605.1. GTDB lineage: Bacteria > Pseudomonadota > Alphaproteobacteria > Reyranellales > Reyranellaceae > Reyranella. The sequence goes on along the minus strand of JADHLS010000015.1, from coordinate 10,084 downwards.
CCGACGTCACACGCGGCATCGAGATCATCCTGCAGGTCAGCGCCGAACGCAGCGCCGACATCCACACGGCGGAAGGTAAGATCTCCTAGGGCCTACGACCAAAAGAGGGTCGTGGGCGCGATGACCTGGCCCCGTCGTGCCAGCTCTTCGGCCGGCAACACGTCGCAACTCGGCCAAAGCCCGCTTTCCAGCGCATCCGCGTAGCCGGATGGAAGGCCGCGGTCACGCATCTTTCTCGACGCCGAGCCCGCATCGTAGTCGAGCGACAAGAGGCGAACCGCGATGCCCGAACTGGTCGGAGTGAAAAGGCTGTACCAACCGCGTGACGTGCCGTCGTTGGCCGGCATTCCGAGGGCGCCGCTGTTGTGCCAAAGCTTGCCGCAGGCGGCGTGGGTGAAGGGAATGCCGCTGTGGCCGCCGACGACGCCATCGCAGCCGCTCATTTCGATCTGGTGCTCTTTGTCGGCCCACGGCGTCGAGGCAAAGACGAAGCTGTTGATGGTGTCGACCGAGCCGTGGATCACGGCGAGGCGCCGGCCCGCGATGGTGATGTCGAGGCGTCGGGGAAGGGATCGCATCCACTTGCGGTCATCCTCGCCGAGCAGGCGATTCGAGTAGGAGTTCCAGTCGCCTGAAAGTGCCGCGCAGGCCGTACCTTCCTCGAAGCCGCAGCCGCAATCGTCCTTGCTCCAGCAGAGCGACTCCTCGCAATTGCTCATGACCACGTGGACGCCCCAGTCGCGGATCGTGGCGACCGTCGCCACGGGATCGGCGCAGGAGGCGACGACATCTCCGGTGCAGACGATGTTGGACGGTCGTATACCCAACCGTGGTGCCTCCTCCTGCAGGGCGACCGTGGCTTCGAGATTGCTGTAGCTGCCGCCGAAGAACAGGACCGGCCCGTCCATCTCGAGAACCGACATCGTCATGGGTGCAGGTTAAACGCTGGGGACCGGCGTGTAGATCACGAGCTTCAGGGCAGGGTCGTCGTCCGCGCGGAAGCTCGCGTGCTCGAAGCTGAGTAGTCCCTTCTTCGGATGGGCCATCTGTTTCCGGCCGGCGGCGGCGGCGCGCACGTCGTGCGCCTTCCACCAGCCTTCGAATTCCGGACAGCCCCGGCGCAGACGCTCCAGCAGGTCGACGAAGGCGGGGTCGCCCGCCCACAAATCGTGGGTGGCGCGGAACTGCGCCACCACACGCCGCGCCTGGTCGTGCCAGGCCTTGCCGAATGAGCGGCGGGTTGCCGGCAGGGTCAGGATGCTGATCAGGACGTTGCGGTCGTCCTCGGCCAGCTTGCCCCAGGCAAAGATCTCCTCGGCTGCCTTGTTCCACACCAGCACGTCCCAACGCCGGCCGGTGATGTAGGCCGGCTGGTTCAGTGCCTCGACCAGGCGGCGCAGCGCCTCAGGCACGGTCTCACGCACGAAGGGACGTCGGTCGCCGTTGCGCGTGAGCTCGCGCAGATGCGCATGCTCGACCTTGCTGAGGCGCAGCGCGCGGGCCAGGGCATCGACCGTGGTGACCGAGGGGCTGACCGAGCGACCCTGTTCCAGACGGATGTACCAGTCGACGCCGATGCCGGCGAGTTCGGCCACTTCCTCGCGGCGCAGGCCCGGCGTGCGGCGGCGCCGTCCGGGGGCCAGGCCGACGGCCTTGGGGGTGAGGCGCTCGCGGCGCGAACGCAGGAAATCGCCCAGCTGGTTTTTGCTGTTGTCCAGGATGGCACTCATAATCCCAGGATAATACTAGGCCTGAATGCCGATGGGAAGGATCGCGACAATGGGCGCCTCAACGACATGAGGTCTTCCATGAAAGCAGCCGTCCTGAAGGCGCTGGGCTCGCCGCTCGCCGTCGAAACCGTGCCCGATCCGGTGCTGGGCACCGGCGAGGTGATCGTCGACGTCGCCGCCACCAAGGTGCTGGCCTATGCGGGCGACGTGCTGAGCGGTCAGCGCCGCTATCTCCTGGAGCCGCCGATCGTCCCGGGCGCCGGTTGCATCGGCCGCGTGCGCGAGGTCGGCCCCGACGCCACCGAGCTGGCGCCGGGCGACTGGGTGTTCTGCGATCCCACCGTGCGCTCGCGCGACAATGCGCAGGCGCCCGACATCATCCTGCAGGGCCTGACCGCCGGCAGCCAGCGCGCCCTGCGGCTGCAGAAGTACTTCCACGACGGCTCATGGGCCGAGCGTACCCGCGTGCCCACGGAATGCGTGGTGCGCATCGGCGCCATAAGCGACGCCGAGGCCGTCTCGTGGTGCGCGTTCGGCAACTTCGCGGTGGCTTATGGCGGCTACGTCGCCGCCAACCTGCAGCCCGGCGAGACCGTTCTGGTGAACGGCGCGACCGGCGCCTTCGGCAGCGGCGGCGTCGCCGTGGCGCTGGCGATGGGAGCCAGCACGGTGATCGCCACGGGCCGCAATCAACAAGCGCTCGATGATCTCGCGCGACGCTTCGGCAAGCGGGTGCGGCCGGTGCGCATGGCCGGCGACGAGGAGCGCGACCGACAGGCCATCCTCGACTTGGCCGGAGCGCCCATCGACTGCGTGCTCGACCTGCTTCCACCCGCCGCCACGCCGGCCCAGGTGAGGGCGGCACTCCTCACCGTCCGCCCCTATGGACGGGTCGTCCTGATGGGCGGCGTCCGCCAGGACGTTGGCGTCCCCTATGACTGGCTGATGCGCCACTGCATCACCATTCACGGCCAGTGGATGTATCGGCGAGATGCCATCCCACGCCTGATCGCGCTGGTGCGCTCGGGCCTGCTGTCACTCGAGCACCACCAGGCCAAATGCTTCGGTCTTGACGACGTGAACGAGGCGATCGCCCACGCCGCCGCCCACGCCGGGCCGTTCTCGATGACGGTGCTGCGGCCCTAGCTATTCCGTCCCGCCGGCTGACGAATCGGAGAAGTGGCCGCCGCCCTCGATCCCAACGCCGCCAGTGAAGTCGGGAGGGTTGGGGCTGAAGGTATAGTCTTCACCGCGGAAGGTGAAACGAAGGACGAGTCCTCTTAGCGCTTCGTAGTCCGCCCGGACGGCAGGGCTCGCGGTCTTCTCGAATTCAGGTCGAGGCAGGAAGGCGGCGTAAGCCAACGAGAGGTGGCGGCGCGGCAGTCGGCATTTGATGCATGCGGCCCGAATCTGGCCTGCCGTGTAGAACTTGCTCGCGCCATAGTCCCGCAGCAGCCGCGGGCCGAGGCGCCCCGCGAGCCTTGGGGCCCAGCGTCTCCGATCGATCCTGCGGATCAACTCAAACAGGCCCACGGGACTCTCCCTCAGGAGGGTCCACTTTATCTCATACCGGTTGGCAGTGTCGTGGCTACTCCGCCGCGATCGCGAGCGGCGGATGCCCGGCCGGCGCTTCGACGAGCGCCGGCTTGGTCGCCGGCTGCTTGACCCGGAACCAGGCGGCGTAGAGCGCCGGCAGGAACAGGAGTGTGAGGGCGGTCGCAACCAGCAGGCCGCCCATCAGCGCCACCGCCATCGGCCCCCAGAACACGCTGCGGGAGAGCGGGATCATGGCGAAGATCGCGGTGCCCGCGGTCAGCAGGATCGGCCGGGCGCGGCGCACCGTGGCGTCGATCACGGCGTCCCAGGCCGAGTGGCCGGCGGCGATGTCCTGGTCGATCTGATCGACCAGGATCACCGAGTTGCGCATGATCATGCCGGCGAGCGCGATCACGCCCAGCAGCGACACGAAGCCGAAGGGCTGGTTGAACAGCAGCAGGAACAGCGACACGCCGATCAAGCCGAGCGGCGCCGTCAGCATCACCAGCGCAAGCTTGGAGAAGCTCTGCAGCTGCAGCATCAGGAACAGCACCATCAGGAACACCATGACCGGCATCATCTTGAAGATGGAGCCCTGGCTCTTGGCGCTCTCCTCGCTGTCGCCGCCGACCTCGATGCGATAGCCCGCCGGCAGCCCGGCGCGCAGTGGCGCCAGCGCCGTGTCGATGCGGGCGGCGACGTCGGGACCCTGCACGCCGTCGATCACGCCGGCGCGCACGGTCATCAGCAGATCCTTGTTGCGCCGCCACAGGATCGGCTCCTCGAGCTCGAAGCGCAGCGTCGCAAGCTGGGCGAGGGAGACCACACCGCCATTGGCAGTACGGAAGTTGATCGCCTCCAGGCCCTCCACGCTCAGCCGCTCGGCGGCGACGGCGCGGGCCACCACGTCGATCGATTCTGTGCGCTCGCGATACTGCGTGACCGTCACGCCCGACAGCAGGGTCTGCAGCGTGTTGCCCAGGATCTGCGAATCGACCCCGAGGGCGCGCGCCTTGTTCTGGTCGACCTCGAGTCGCACCGTCTTGGCAAGCTCGTTCCAGTCGAAGTTGATGTCGCGCGTTGCGGGATCCGCCTTGAAGACCTGGCGCACCTGCTCGGCGATGGTGCGCACCTGCTGCGGATCCTCGCCCATGACGCGGAACATCACGGGGTAACTGACCGGCGGTCCATTCTGCAGCCGCTGCACGCGTCCGCGCACGGCCTCGAAGCCCGTGGCGAACATCTGGTTCAGCTCGCTCACCACGCGCTCGCGCGCCACGAGATCCTTGGTCATGATGATGACCTGGCCGAAGTTGGCGTTGGCGAGCTCCGGCACCGTCGGCAGGTAGAAGCGCGGGCTGCCGGCCCCGACATAGGAGGTGTAGAAGGCGACGTCGCGATTCTCGCCCAACCACTTCTCCAGCCGCTTCACCTCGTTGTCGGTCGCATTCCACGAGGCGCCCTGGGCAAGCTTCAGGTCGACGATCAGCTCGGGCCGGTTGGCGGTCGGGAAGAACTGCTTCTGCACCAGGCTGAAGGCGCCCATGGCGGCCACGAAGGCAAGCGCGGTGATGCCGATGGTGGTCCAGCGCCAGCTGACGCACCATACGACCAGCTTGCGGAATGCCTTGTAGAGCCGGCCGCTATAGGGATCGTGGTGCTGGACCTTGGGCGTCGGCAGCAGGTGATAGCCCATCCACGGCGTGAACAGCACCGCCACGAACCACGAGATGATCAGCGACAGGCCGACCACCCAGAAGATCGAGTTGGTGTATTCGCCGGCGCTCGAGCGCGCGAAGCCCACCGGCACGAAGCCCACGGCGGTGACCAGCGTGCCCGTCAGCATGGGGAAGGCCGTCGAGGTGTAGGCATAGGTCGCCGCTTCGAGGCGGCTCGCCCCTTGCTCCAGCTTCACCATCATCATCTCGACGGCGATGATGGCATCGTCGACCAGCAGGCCGAGCGCGATGATCAGCGCGCCGAGCGAGATGCGCTGGAAGTCGATGCCGAGCAGCAGCATGCCGACGAAGGTAATGGCCAGCACCAGCGGCACCGACAGCGCCACGATCACGCCGGTGCGCACGCCGAGGCTGATGAACGACACGACCAGCACGATGGCCAGCGCCTCGAGCAGCGAGGAGATGAACTCCTCGAACGACTTGTCGACCACCTCGGGCTGGTTGGCGACGCGGTGGACGGTGATGCCGATCGGCAGGTCCTTCTCGACCTCTGCCATCGCCTTGTCGAGCGCCTTGCCCAGCGTCTGGACGTTGCCGCCCGGCGCCATGACGACGCCAAGCCCGATCACCGGCTTGCCGTTGAAACGCATGGCGATCTGCCGGGGATCCTGGTAGCCGCGCTTGATCTCGGCAACATCCGACAGCATCAGCGTGCGGCCGTTGGCGGAGAAGGGGAGTGCGGCGAGCTCCTCGGCCGAGGCCGGCGCGCCGTCGACGCGCACGGAGACGCGCTCGCCCTTGGTCTCCACCGTGCCGGTGGCGACGATGGCATTCTGGCGCCGCACGACGTCGAGGATCTGGTCGACCGGCACGCCCAGCATGGCGAGCCGCGCGTGGCTGAACTCGATGTAGATCTTCTCGTCCTGCAGGCCGATCAGGTCGGCCTTGGTGACGTCGGGCACGCGCAGCAGGCGCTGGCGCACGCCCTTGACGATCTCCTTGACCTCGGCCGGCGAGAAGCCGTCGGCCTCGAAGGCCCAGATCAGGCTGTAGGTGTCGCCGTACTCGTCGTTGAAGTTGGGGCCTAGCACGCCCTGCGGCAGGGAACTCTTGATGTCGCCGACCTTCTTGCGCACCTGGTACCAGAGGTCGGGCACCTTGGACGGCGGGGTGTCGTCGCGCAGCGAGACGTAGATCACTGTCTCGCCGGGCTTGGTGTAGCTGTTGACGTAGTTGAACCAGGGCAGCTCCTGCAGCTTGGTCTCGATCTTCTCCGTGACTTGCTGTTCCATCTCGCGCGAGGTGGCGCCGGGCCACGCCGCCGACACCACCATCTGCTTGATGGTGAAGGGCGGATCCTCGCCGCGGCCGAGATTGAAGAAGGCGTAGGTGCCCGCGGCGACCAGGGCGATCATGAAGAACACGGTGAGCGTGCTGTACTTCAACGCCAGCGCGGACAAGTTGGTGCGCGTGGTCATGGCGGGCTCCCCCGGCAGAGTGGTCGTATCTAGCGCTGGGCCTGCTGCTGGCTCTGCAGCGGCTTCACCTTCTGGCCGGCCTCGAGCTTGTGCACGCCGGCCGTGGCGATCAGCTCGCCGTCCTTCACGCCCGAGGCGATGGCCGCGGTCTCGTCGCGCCAGCGCGCGATCGTGACGGGCCGCAGCGTGACGGTGCCGTCCTTGTCGACGATCCAGACTGCGGGGTGGGTGCCGCGCTGGAAGATCGCCGACAGCGGAACCTCGGCGACCGACTGCGCATCGGGGCGCTCGAAGGTGAGGGTGGCCGTCATGCCGAGGCCGATGAAGGTCGGCTGCTCGAGAACGCTGTAGCGCGCGGGATAAGTGCGCGTCATGGGATCGGCGCTGGGCGAGAGCTCGCGCAGGCGCACCATGTAGCGATGGCTGGGATCGGACCACAGCTCGAAGCTTGCGGCGCCCGCCTCACGCACCGTCTTCAGGCGATGCTCGGGCACGCCGACCAGGATCTCGAGCTCGTCGGTGCGCGCGACACGCACCACGCCCTGACCCTGCGCCATGACCTGGCCGACCTCGGCCTGGACCGCGGTGACCACGCCCGCCGTATCGGCGCGCAGCTCCGTATAGGCGAGGTTGTTCTCGGCCGAGGCGAGCTGGCTCCTGGCCTGCTCGACGCGGGCCTGCGACGTTGCGGCAAGGGACTGCCGCTGCTCCAGGGTCTGCGCCGTGAATACGTTGGTGCCGCGCAGCGCCTGGTAGCGTTCGTGGTCGGCCCTGGCGCGCGTGTAGTCGGCTTCGGCGGAAGCAAGCGCCGCCCGCGCATTGTCGACGGCCAGCCGATAGTCGGCCGGGTCGAGCTGGGCGATCAGGTCGCCCGGCTTGAGGACGGTGCCGACATCGACCGAACGCGCCACGATCTTCCCCGAGACGCGGAAACCGAGGTTGCTCTCGATGCGCGGGACGACGGTGCCGGCCAGAACCAGCGACTGGCTGCGGCGCTGATAGGTGATTTCCATGACCCGGGCCGGCCGAATCAGGGGTTCAGCTGATGCCGTGGGACGAGAGGCGCTGGCGGTCCAGGATATCGCAGCGAAGCCGGCCGCCGCCGCCGCGCCGGCCCCGAGGACGATCGCCACGGCCTTGAAGGGAACCTTGCCGAGGCGCTGAGCGTACGGGACACGCATGGCTAACCGTCCTTCCAAGGTTTACACTGTTCAGCGTGCGGAAATTAACAATGTTAACTGAACGTTGATAACTTATCGGCGTTCAGATAAGTGTCAAGGGGAAGGAGACAGTTTTTGTCAGGGTTCGCGACAGCGTTGCCGGCCGGCCGCAAGCGCCGCGGCGAAGGCCACACCCGCCGGGAAGAGATCCTCCAGGCCGCCAAGGAGCTGTTCCTGGAGCAGGGCTACGACTTGACCACGATCCGCCGAATCGCTGACCGGGTCGGCATCTCCGCGCCCGCGCTCTACCTCTATTTCAAGGACAAGGAAGCGCTGATGCTGGCGCTTTGCGACCAGACCTTCAGCCATCTGAGCGAGGCGATCGACGAGATCGAGAAAACGGTGGCCGACCCGTTGGAGCGGGTGCGCCGGTTCGGCGAGGCTTATGTCCGCTTTGGCCTCAGCCATCCCGACGAGTATCGGCTGGTCTTCCTTAACCCGAACATCCCCGAGCCCCTGCGCCGGACCGGCCATCGCATGCCCACGGATGATCCGACGGCGCCTGGTGTGGGCGGGGCGCTGGTGTTCAAGCGGCTGGTGACCATCATCGGCGAGCTCGATGCCTCAGGCACCAAGCTCAACTATCCGCCAGACACCTGCGGCGAGCTGTGCTGGATGGGCCTGCACGGGCTGGTGTCGGCCTTCATCATGAAGCCCGACTTCCCCTGGTCGAACCGCGACCTGCTGATCAACGGCATGCTCGACGTTCACCTGAAGGGGATCGTGAAGGCTTAGTCTTGCCGGACTGTGGGCCTCCAGGCCCGCTCTTCTTCAGAATGATGAGCCGGCCTGGAGGCCCGCGGTCCGGCAAGAGATCAAGCGTTCTGCAGGACGTGGACCTTGCGGTCGGCCAGGAGATCCTTGTTCTTGGCGGCGTAGGCCTTCATGTGCTCGGAAGCGCCATGAGCCTTGAGATCGTCCATGGTTGCCCACTTCTCGATGACGACGAAGGTATCCGGGCCGAACTTGGCGAACGGTCCGCCTTCGTTGTCGACGGTCGCGCCGTATTCGATGCAGCCCTTCTCGGCGTGGACTGCCGGCACGTTGGCCTTGAAGTTCTTGAGAACCTCGTCCCGCTTGCCGGGCTTGGCGGTGATGATGGCGACGACGTGGATCATGATCTCCTCCTGGTTTCCTTACGCGTGACCGTGGCGTAGCACACGGCCGGGCAGCTTGTCGTCGGCGGCGACGGCGTCCTTGCCGTTCTGGCGAATGACTCGGCCGTTGACGATGACCGCGTCGACGCCCGTCGCCTCCGACACCAGCCGGTCTGCCCCGGCTGGCAGGTCGTAGACGCGCTTCAGCGGGCCTGGCGCCACGGTTCGCGGATCGAACACCACGACATCGGCCGGCCGCCCTTCGGCCAGCAGGCCGCGGTCGGTGATGCCGAACATCTCGGCGGGCCGCTGCGTCAGCTGGTGCACGGCCTGCTCGAGCGTAAGTGTCTTCTTCTCGCGCACCCAGTGGCCCAGCAGATAGGTCGAGTAGCAGGCGTCGCAGAGCTGGCTGGCATGCGCGCCGGCATCCGAGAGTGCAATCACGGTATGCGGATCGGTGATCAGCTCGGCCACTTCCTTCTCATCGAAGTTCATCACGGCCATGCGAAAGCGCGCCTGCAGGTCGCTGGCCAGCGCCAGGTCGAGCGCGAGGTCGACCGGATCCTTGCCAAGCTTCGCGGCCGCGGTGGCGAGCGGCTGCTCCTCGAGCTCGCGCGCCGATGGCGCCCAGGCGACGATCACGCGGTCCCACCAGTTGCGGAACAGCGGCGTCACCTCGCTGCGCAGCTTCTCGCGCCACGCCGGATCGGCATAGGCGCGGCGGCGCGTGCCGGGCGTCTTGGCATCCTCGACGGCGAGTTCGTTCATGAACTTCATGACGTCGAAGATGAAGGGCTCGGCGAAGGTGAATTCGAAGTTGAGTGGCCGGCAGCTCACCTGCGGGATCACCAGCGCGCCTGACTTGCGCTGTTCGGCGGCGAGGTCGAGCTGCTTGCGATGGCCGCCCGGGCCGTAGAGGTAGGAGAGGAGGGCGGTCCAGGTGACTGGCACGCCGTACTTTCGGCTGACCTCGGCCATGTGCCTGGTCGAGAAATCGCGGCCAATGGTGATCTGCATCAGGCCGCGCTTCAGCTCGCCCATCACCGATACGAGCTGGTCCATCTCCTCGACCGTCGCCTGTCGGCTGGGTACCGGCTTGCCGGCATAGCCATTGTGGCTCACCGCCACCGAGGTGCCGAAGCCGATGGCGCCGGCCTCCATCGCCTCGCGCACCAGCTTCTTCATCGTGGCGATCTCGTCGGCCGTGGCGGCGCGCTCGGTCGACTCCTCGCCCATGACGTAGAGGCGCAGCGGCGTATGGCCGAACAGGGCGGCGATGTTGATCGCCGCGCCGCGCTTCTCCAGGGCATCGAGGTATTGCGGGAAGGTCTCGAACGGCCAATC
>JADHLS010000014.1 GCA_016780605.1 Reyranella sp. | reverse complement strand
AAAGGTCCTTGAACGACATGTGCCAGTCGTCGCGCGGCCAGACCGAGATCTCTTTCTTCTTGGCAATCGGGTAGAGCCAGTTCTTGGGCCACGGCAGGTAGTCGGCAATCGATCCCACGATCAGCTTCTTGAGCCGCGTCTTGCCCTTCATCCCCGCCATCTTGGGGTACAGCGACGCGACGTCGAGCGTCACCAGGATGTCGGTCTCCGAATCGCCGATCTTGAACTCGAGCTCACGTGCGGCATCGAGCGGGCTGTAGTTCACCACCCGGCCGCCCGCCTTCAGCACACCGAAGAAGGCGATGATGTAATGCGGCGTGTTGGGCAGGTAGAGCCCGACATTGACTCCGGGCTTGACGCCGAGCTTCTGGAAGCCGGCGGCGGCCTTGTCGGACGCTTCCTTGTAGTCGCGGAAGGTCATGACCTTGTCGAGGAAGTCGGTGAATGGCCGATCGCCGTACTGTGCGCAGCTCTCCGCGAAGATCTGGTGCAGCGGCTTCTTCGGGACGTCGAGCTCCCACTTCACGCCGGGCGGATAGCTCTTCTCCCACGGATAGTTCGCCATTTTGTGTTCCTCCCTTCTGCGACTATCGAGTCGCATCGCAGGAGGGTCAAGGCGAAGGGCGTATCAGATACTCGTAGGAGTAGACGGTGCGAAAACCCTGCGCCGCGTAGAGCGGCATCGCGGCCGCGTTGGTGGCGACGACCTGCAGATAGGCGAAGCGTGCGCCGTGCCGTTGCGCCCAGGCATAGAGGCTCTCGGTGACCTTGCGGGCGAGGCCGCGGCGCCGCGCGTGCGGCATCACCAGCACGTCGAACAGGCCCATGTGCTCGCCGGCAACGGCGCCGATCGCCATGGCCATCGGCTGGCTCGCCTCCTCGACGAAGGCGAAGCCCACGGGTGCGGCGATTGCCGTCAGCATGCGGCGCATGGTGGCGCGGTGCTCCGGCCGCACCGGGCTGTGCGCCGCGAAGGCTTCGATCCAGGGCTCGGTCGGCCGGGGATGGATCGTGACCTCCGGTGCTGCGGGGAACGCCCGGTCGAGCGGGCAGACCTGGACCAAGCTGCGCTCGGCGGGCCGGTAGCCACGCCTGGCCAGAACCTCGGTGGCGTCCGGCGGAGCGAGCGGGCTCAGGCGCCAGACCGGGGCTTGGCCGCGCGCACGATAGGCCGTTTCGAGGCGGTCGAGGGTTGCGGGACCGGTCTCCGCATCCGGTCTTAACGCATTGATTGAATTCGCTCTTTTGGTGTAGCCGCCGGAGAAGCGCAGGCGCCAGCCGGCCTCGTCTCGGCTCTCCAGGGCGGGCCAGCCGGCAAATGCCAGCTCCTCCAGCCGCCGGACCTCGGAAAGCGCTTCTGGCGATGACAACATGCAGAAATTCTGTTAGTTTAAAGCCAAATAATAACAATCATTTATTTTACCTCCTGCAAGTCATACATGAGCTTCGACACCCCCTCCGTCGATGGTCGTGTTTGCTGGCAGCCACCCGCCCTGCGTTCCTCCCACGCGATCGGTCCCTGGCTGCCAGCGATCCTTCTGATCGCCTGCGTGCTTCCCTGGCTGCTGTCGGCGTGCGGTGGCGGCGGCAGCTCGGGCACGGGCTACGCCGACCGTCCGCCATCGGATCGAGTCGCCTATACGGCTTGGCAGGAATGGACGAAGTTCGGCCGCTCGACCGTGGTCTATGGCGGCCATGCCGGCGGCTACGTCAACCGCGCCGGCGTCACCGAGCGCAGCGAGCCGCTCACCAGCAAGATCGGCGACTACTGGGGCAGCTGCGGCCATCCCAACTGGGACGGCCGCACCAGCAAGCCGTGGTCGGGCGCGTTCGTGGCCTGGACCATGGCGCATTCCGGCATCCCCGCGTCGGAGTTCCCGCGTGATGCCCGGCATGGCGGCTATCTCGCGGCGCTCTACGATCGCCAGCAGCGAGGCGGGCGCGTACCGTTCGCGCTGCACGCGCCCAACGAGTACTCGCCCAAGCCTGGCGACCTCGTCTGCACCGGCAGCAGCGGGCCGACCTGGCGCAACGCCGATTCGCGCACGGCGCGGCGCCGCATCGACAGCGCGGCGAGCCATTGCGACATCGTCACCGACGTGCGCGGCGGCTATGTGCAGGCAATCGGCGGCAACGTGAAGAACAGCGTGACGATGAGCCTGTTCCCCGTCGATTCGCGCGGCCGGCTGGTGCCGTTCGCCGGCAAGACGTGGTTCATGGTGGTGGAGAAGCGCGTGTAACAGGGAGCGAACCGCCCGGTTCGTTCCCTGTCATCCTGAGCGCAGCGAAGGATCTAGTGCCTCGTCACAGAGGTTTTCGACAGTTTATGAAGTTCGACCCGTTAGAGTGACGGCATTGCCTGCACGTCGGTCGATGGACTCAAGCAGTCGTATGATGGCGTCGGCGGCACCCAGATATGGCGTCTCCTTGAGCGCCAAAAGTCGCAACAAAAGAACCCGCTCGGCGGCGAGCGGCTGCTTTCCCGGGTCTCCTACGGTGCGAAAAAACTCAGTGCAAATTGTCTTCCTGCACTACAATTATTGACAATGAAAGGCACTATAGTTATATTGAATCACGCCGATGCCCCAGGGCATCGTCCGCTCCATGCATCGTTCATCCGATCTCTTGGTGCGCGCCCGGCCGGCAACGCGGCCTCGCCCGTCACGCGCGTCGCCGGCTCCATGCCGAGGCAAAATCACTAGCGAAGGCTTCGCTGCGCTCAGGACGACAGCTTGGGAAGCCGCACGGCAAGGGCCGCGCTCGCACCGAGGATGGCGACGGCGAGCAACAGCACTGGTGACGTCGGCCAACCAAGAGCGTGGACCCACTGCGCCAGCACCGGTGGGCCGGCCAGCGATCCCAGGCTGCCGGTCTGCGCGATCAGGCCGTTCATCGGCCCGATGGCCCGCGGATCGCCCGCGACCAGCGGCACCGAGGCGAAGGTCGCTGCCGGCACGAGGCCGCCGACCGCGAAGGCCATGGCAAATCCGAAGACCGCGACGGGCAGGGCGACGCCGGTGAGGGACAGGGCGGCCAGCGCTGACGAGGCAACCAGGCCGATCGCGATCAACCGCGCCGGAGTCGCGCCCCGCTTCATCAGCCAGGCGGCGGCGAGGCTGCCCGGGATGCCGAGCGCCGTCGCGATGGCGATGATGCGTCCGGCGTCCTCCGCGCCAAGCCCGCGCTGCTGCACGAGATAGGCGGGCAGCAGGCCCGCCATCGCGAGGAAGAGCAAGGCAAAGCAGAAGAAGGCGACGGCGAGCGGCATAGAGGTGCCGAAGGCCGCTGACGGCCGCGCTTCGACAGGCGCCTTGAGGTCACGCGCCACCGGCAAGGCCAAGAGGGTCGCGACCAACGCCACGGCCAGGATCGCGGCATCGATGGCAAAGGCGCTGCGCCATCCGGTGCCGTTGGCGAAGCCGGCCGCGAGCAGGCCCGCGAGCGCAATGCCGGCCGGCACGAAGGTGCCCCATAGCGACAGCGTGATGGCGTGATGCCGCGGCTCGGCGATCGCGGCCATCAGCGAGGGAGCGGCGACCACGACCAGGAGGTAGCCGACGCCGGCAAGGCCGCGCGCCGCAAGCAGCAGGATGGCGCCATCGGCCATCGCGCAAAGGCCGGCGGCGCCGGCCATCACCAGCAAACCGATCTGGAGCGCCCGAGCGTGGCCGACCGTCTCGCACCAGTGACCGGCCAGCAGCCCCAGCCCCGCGCCGACCAGCGTGACGATCGACACCGCCATGCCGCCGATCGGCAGCGACAGGCCGAGATCGCGCTGCAGCGCCGGCACCAGCGGTGGCACGACACCGAGCTGACCTGCGGCGATCACGCCGACGGCGTAGAGCAGCGCGATGCGGGGCCAAGAGGTGCGCATGCGGCGACCCTAACGAGGTCGCAGTGGTCGGCCCACGAATAAAGTATGCATGGTCTTTCGGACGGCGAGCGGACCTGGAGGTCCGCGCTCCGATGAACTACCGCACCACCGTCGTTGCCAGCCGCGCCAAGGTGCCGTCGCTGAGCTGCAGGCGCTCCCACAGAAGAATGCCGGGGTGGATCGGCACGATCGGGCTGTCGTTCGCGCCGGTCCAGAAGCTCACCTCGGACACGGCCTCATCGTACCAGCCAAGCTCGCCCAAGCGTCCCTCGGCGGCGCGGATCTCGTCGGTCGCGAAGGGCCAAAGCGACTGGCCGCGCAACTCGGCCATGTCGGCCGTCCAGTCGGCAAGCCGCGCCGGCGAGGCCGCCAGCAGGCGGTGCGTGAGGTCGCAGACGAGGTGCGTCGGCAGAGCCGAGGCCTCGACCAGGCGGCGCAGCGCGGCATCGGCGGCCGAATCGAGCGGCGCCCTCAGCACGTGCTCGAGCTTGCGTTGCGCGGCGGCGGGCAACTGGTGATGGCCACGCTCCCAGCGCGACAGCGTCGCCTGGGTGACCCCGAACATCTCGGCCGCATGGCTCTGCTTGACGCCGCGCAGGCGACGCCAGCGTTTGAGCGCGCGGCCGAACTCGTGCACGAGGTCAGGGCTCCTGCATGAAACCGGCGACGCGCTCGGCGATCATGATGGTGGGTGCGTTGGTGTTGCCGCCGACCAAGGTCGGCATCACCGAGGCGTCGACGACGCGCAGCCCGACCAGTCCCTTGACGCGGCAGCGATGGTCGACCACGGCCATCGGATCGCTGTCGGGGCCCATCTTGCAGGTGCCGACCGGGTGATAGATCGTCTCGCACTTGGCGCGCACCCACGCCTCGATCTCGGCGTCGGTCTTGACCGCCGCTCCCGGCTGGAACTCCTCGGCGCGGTAGGGATCAAGCCCGGACTGGGCCATGATATCGCGCCCGATTTTCACGCCGTCGATCAGTGTATCGAGGTCGCGCCGCTCGGCCAGGTAATTGGCGTCGATCAGGGGATGCGCCTTGGGATCGTTGCTCTTGAGCCGGATCGTGCCGCGGCTCTCGGGACGCAGCGTGCAGACGTGCAAACTGTAGCCGTCCTTGCGCATCTCGGTGCGGCCGTGATCGACGACCATCACGGGCAGGAAATGGAGCTGAATGTCGGGTGCGCTCAACCCCTGCCGCGTGTAGAGGAAGCCGCCCGATTCGGCGATCGGCGAGGTGCCGGGACCCTTCTTGTTCGCGACGTACTGGTACAGCGCCCACAGCTTGTTCGAGCGCCCGTAGGTCGTCCCCGGCTTGCCGTACTGGAGGATCGCTGCGTCGACATGGTCCTGCAGGTTGCCGCCGACGCCCGGCAGATCGTGCAGTGGCCGGATGCCGACCGACTTCAGGTGATCGGCGGGACCGATGCCCGACAGCATCAGCAGCTGCGGCGAGTTCACGGCGCCGCCGGACAGGATGATCTCGCGACTGCAGCGCGCGACCTCATCGCGGCCGTCGACCACGTAGCGCACGCCCATGGCGCGGTCCTTGTCGAAGATGATGCGCTCGACCAGGGCGTTGGTGATGACGTGGACGTTGTTGCGGTTGCGGTCGACGGCGGGATGCAGATAAGCGGCGGCTGCGCTGCAGCGCTGCTGCTCGCGCTGCGTCACCTGGTAGTAGCCGACGCCGTACTGCTCGGCGCCGTTGAAGTCGTCGTTGCGCGGGATGCCGAGAGCGGTACAGGCGCGGATGAAGCCGTCGTTGATCTCGAGCGCGTTACGCTGCTCGGCGACGTTCAGCGGACCCTCGACGCCGTGATACTCGTCGTTGTAGCGCTCGTTGTGCTCGGCCTTCTTGAAGTAGGGCAGCACCTCGTTGTAGCTCCAGCCCTCGTTGCCGAGCTGGCGCCAGTGGTCGTAGTCGGAGGCGTGGCCTCGCACATAGAGCATGGCGTTGATCGACGAGGAGCCGCCCAGCGTCTTGCCGCGCGGCCAGTACATGCGCCGGTCGTTGCAATGCTTCTGCGGCACGGTCTCATAGCGCCAGTTGAAGGGCGACTTCTCCCCGAGGCTCGCGAAGCCCGCCGGCATCTTGAGCTTGAAGTTGTTGTCCGGCGGTCCCGCCTCGATGATCAGGATGCGCAGCGCCAGGTCCTCGGCGAGACGGTTGGCGATGGCGCAGCCAGCGGAGCCGGCGCCGATGATGATGTAGTCGTAAGGCCAGGACATTCTCGTTCTACCTAGAAAGTACCTTAGGGCAGTCTGTTCTCGATCACGGTGAAGACGGGTCGGCCGGATATGGGCGACAAAAATCCCTTTTCGTCCAGTGGAAAGACGCTGCGGGTGACCGAGTCGCCGACATTGCCGCCGATGGCGGCGGCCCAGCCGGGCTTCACCTCGACCACGATATCGCAGTGGCCGGCACCGCGGTTGAGGTTGTCGAGCGTGGTGCCGCTGCCCGCGCGCGAGGCGCAGATGAGATCGCCGACCTGAGGCGCGCGCTCGGACGGCCGACGAGGGATCAGGACGGCGCCCGGCTGGCGAGCGCGCTCGACCAGGCGTTCGACATAAATGGTGTGGCGCTGGTCGGGGCAGAACTGCTCGCGCGGCACGCCCGCGCTCTCGATGTCCCAGGAGATGAAGGCGGCCGACCAGGCGACGTTGTCGAGGCCGCTGCGCTCGGGATGGCCGACGGCGGCCCAGTAGTCGGCGATGCGCTGCGGCGCCTCGCGCTCCTTGAGGCCGGGCTGCTCGGTGCGCGGCGGCTGGTCACTGGAATAGACGATGACCTGGCGGCCGTAGCGCGCCCATTCACCGACCGCCAGCAGCACCATCGAGGTCTTGGCGCTGGCCGTGGGCGGCGGCGCCTCGGGCTTCCATGACGAGGCCGGGCACGGCCCAAGCGGCGGCAGTTCCGCGGCACTCTTCACCGCGGGTGGCGGCGGCGGCGCGGCCGCGCAACCGCCGGCCAGCAGACACACCAGAAGGAACGCTCGCTGCATCACCAATGCGTCAGTCCGCCGATCACGATGGTCGGCACGCCTTCGGTGTGGCTGTTCACCGAGAAGACTTCGGTGCCGGGACGACGGCCGGTGCGAACCGACGAAACGTCGACGCCCGCGCTCTTCAGTCGTGCATTCACGCTCGCGATGTTCGAGGCGCGCCACGACAGGCCCCACAGCTGGTCAGGTCCGTCCGACACGCCCTTCTTCAGGTCGTGGGCGATCTCGATCACGAGGTCGCCGCAGCGGAAGAACAGCAGGCGCGAGCCCCATTTCGGGTTGCTGCGGTCGAGCCTGAGGTCGAGGCCGAGCCGGCCGGCATAAAAGGCGATGGCACGCTCGGGATCGGGCGTGCGCACGACGATATGGTCGAGGGAGGAGATCGCCGAGGCCTCGTCGAGCGTGGCGGGCGACGGTGGGGGGAGGGCGCTTCGCTCGATCAAAGCTATCGGTACGCCATGGCTCGCGGCCCTCGACAGGTCCAGCCGCGTGCTTCTGGTCGTGGCAACGGCGCGCCGCTCGAGCAGGCGCTCGGCCTTGTCGAGCGCCGCCGTGGCAAAGACCATCGCCGAGAGCGCGTCTCCGCCGGCGCCGAACGTCAGCCCGACGTTGCCCGTCTGCAGGCGACCATCGACAGCGCGGCGGCCGAGCAGCGTCTCATAGGCAGTGGCCGATCCGGCGACGGAGATATGGTCGAGGGCGTCGATCATTTGCGCACTGGTCTACCATGCGCGGTCGCCTCCTGTGATAGGCTTCCTGACTTCAATAAGGGAGGGGCGCATGTCGACCAGCAGCCTGGCACCGGGACTGAAAGCGGAGATCGTCACAACTGTCGACGACAAGCTGGTGGTCAAGCACATGGGAGGTGAAGGCGTGTTGTCGACGCCCAACATGATCGGCCTGATGGAGCGCGCCGGCATCGAGGCCGTGCAGCCGCATCTCCCCGAGGGCCACACGACCGTGGGCTTCGAGGTGCACGTCAAGCACTTCGGCGCCACGCCCAAAGGCAAGAAGGTGACGGTGCGGGCGGAGCTGCTCGAGGTTGACGGTCGCAAGCTCCGCTTCAAGGTCGAGGCTCATGACGAGGACAAGAAGGTCGGCGAAGGCACGCATCGCCGAGCCATCATCCCCATTCAACGCAAGGCGTGATCGCGGCCCTCAGATCACCTTGGCTTGCCGCATGCCTTTGACTTCGTCGGCCGTGCAGCCCAGCCACTCGCCGTAGATCGCCTCGCAATCGCCGCCGAGAACCGGAGCGGATTTCAGCGGGACCTTGGTGTCCGACATTCTGAGCGGCCAACCCGGGACGATGACCGGTCCGCGCACGGGATGCTCGATCGTCTGCATCATCCCTCGCGCATGCAGGTCGGGGTCGTGCATCAGCTCCAGCGTGGTCTTGACGGCGCCGCAGGGAACGCCGGCGCCGGCGATGATGCGCGTCACCTCGTCCTTGGTGCGCTTGGACGTCCACTCGGTGATGGCCGCATCCACGGCCTCCCGGTTCTGGGCGCGGGTCGGACCATCGACCATACGCGGATCGTCGAGCAGGTCCTCACGGCCGATCGCTTTCACCAGGCGTTTCCAGTGCTCGCCGTTGCCGCGGGAGGCGAAGATGTAGCACCAGTCGTCGAGCCCGCCTGGCGCACACTTGTAGAGGCCGCCCGGCGCGGTTCCGGGCACCGTGTTGCCGCCCCGCGGCAGCTGCTCCTTCATGGCGGCCTGACGGCTCATCGGCGTGCGGCAGTAGTTCAGCATGGCATCGCGCATGGCGATCTGGATGTGCTGGCCACGGCCGGTCGTCATGCGCTGGTAGAGCGCCGCGAGGATGCCCATGGCGGTGAGCATGCCGGTGCCGGTATCGCCGATCGTCGGGCCGGGCCGGACCGGCGGCTGGCCGGGATGGCCGTTCACGCCCATCGTGCCGCCCATCGCCTGGGCGATCATGTCGAACGACAGATAGTTCGCGTGTGGGCTCTCGGGCGCGAAGCCCTTCACCTGGGCGAAGATCAGACGCGGATTGAGGGCGTGCAGCTTCGGCCAGTCGAAGCCCAAGCGGGCGAACGTCCCCGGCGCCATGTTCTCGATCAGGACGTCGGCCTTTTCGATCATGCGCCGCAGCAGCGCCTTGCCTTCCTCGCTCTTGAGGTTGCAGGTCACGCTGCGCTTGTTGAGATTGTAGTAGATGAAATAGTGCGAATCGGCGTCGGAGCGATCGGTCATTCCCCAGCGCCCCGGCTCGCCTTTGCTGGGCTCTTCCACCTTGACCACGTCGGCGCCGAGCCAGGCCAACGCCTCGGTGCAGGAGGGACCCGCCTCGAACTGGGTGAGGTCGAGCACCTTGATGCCCTTGAGCGCGGGCTGCTGTGCCTCGGTTGCGATCTCCTGCTGCCTTACCTGATCCTGCATGGCGATCCCTCCGATGTGCGGGCGGTGACCCGCTGTTTTTTGTCGATCAGCCTCTTTAGCTATGCCACGCGAACTGCTGCGCCTTGCGGGCCGAACCCTGCGAGAGCACGACGTTGACCAGCGCGGGGCCCGGGAACTTCATTGCCTCGTCGAGCGCCGCGCGTATGTCCTTCGGTTCCTTGACGAACCAGCCTTTGCCGCCAAAAGACTCCATCACCTTGTCGTAGCGCGCGCCGTAGATCAGCGCGTTGGGCTTCAGATTGAACATCGGGTTTTCCGGAATCTCCGGCATGCCCGGGCCGATACCGCCGTTGTTCAGGACGACGATCTTCACCGGCAGGTTGTAGCGGACCAGCGTCTCCATCTCCATGCCGGAGAAGCCGATCGCCGAATCGCCCGAGAGATGGACCACCGGGCGGCTGGGATCCGACACGGCGGCGGCGATCGCCTGGCCGAGGCCGACGCCCATCGTGCCGTAGGTGCCGGCGTTGAGGACGGACCGGGCGTGGGAGCTCGGCAACTGCGTCAGGCCGATATCCATTGTGCCGGCGCCCTCGGCGCTCAGGATCGCGTTCTTCGGCATCCAGGCGGCGACGTCGCGCAAGGCCCGGTAATAGTTGGCCGGGCCCTGGTCGTCGTCGATCTGCGGCTTGATCGTCGCCGCATTGTCGCTCGCCTTCTTGGCCAGCGCCTGCCGCCAAGGCGTGTCCTTGGGATGGAACCATTGGCGATTTACCAGCGCCTTGTTCAGCTGGGTCATGATGGCCTTGCCGTCACCGACCAGCGCCACCTGTGTCGGCTTGTTGTGACCGATCTCCTCCGGCGCGATGTCGAGCTGAATGACTTTGACGTCCTTGGAAAAGCGCGGCGGCAGACCGAAGTGGAAGATCCAGTTGAACCGCGCTCCCATCAGGAAGATGACGTCGGCTTCCTGCAGCGCCAGCGTGCGAGCGGCGCCGGCCGACAGGGGATGGTCGTCCGGCAGCACGCCCTTGCCCATCGGCGACCGGACGAACGGCACCTGGGTACGCTCGACGAAGGCCCGCACCTCGTCTTCGGCGCGCGACCACGCCATGCCCTTGCCGACGAGCACCAGAGGGCGCTGGGCTTTCTCGAGCAGGTCCAATGCCGCCTCGACATTCTCCGCCGGGGCCACCATGCGCGGCGGCTCGGGCACGCGCTCGGCCTGACTGATCTTGTCGAGGTCGGCGGTCCCCCTGATGATGTCGTCGGGCATATCGAGATAGGTGGCGCCGGGGCGACCGTAGATCGCGTTCCGGGTCGCCATCTCGACATAGTACGGGATGCGCGCCACGCTCTCGATGCCGTGCGCGAACTTGCAGAACGGCGAGGCGATGAGCACCTGGCGCTCTTCCTGGAACGCACCCATGCCGCCGCGATAAGTTTCCGAAGCGCCGCCGATCAGGATCATTGGCCAGCAATTCTGCTGGGCATTGGCGAGGCCCGAGAGACCGTGCACCACGCCGGGGCCGGTGACGGTGACGCAGGCGCCGGGCCGGCCGGTGAGATAGCCGTAGGCCGCCGCCGCGTAGGCCGCGCTCTGCTCGTTGCGCATGCCGAGGTAGGCGACGCCTTCCTTCTGCGCAGCTGCGGCGATTGCGGTGATCGGGAATCCGACGACACCGAACAGATGATCGATGCCCTGCTGCTTGAGGCTCCGTGCGATCAGGGTAGCGCCGTCGACCTGGCTCATGTTTCCCCCTCGAGACCTATGTTTTTCTGCGAGTGGATTATGCAGCGATAGCGCTGAGGCGAAAGGGCCAGGCTTCGACGTGCGATACAACAGAGCCCAGCGGCGTCCGCATACCTTGGGGCTAGCCGATCCGCTTCAGGTCCGGCTTGTACTGGCGGCCGCGCAGGACATAGCTCTCGGCCGACATCCGCATGCGCGCGATGTTGTCCTCGGTGACCTGGCGGGCGGCCTTGGCCGGCGAGCCGAAGATCACGGTTCGGTCGGGGAAGCTCTTGCCCTCGGTCACCACCGAGCCGGCGCCGACCAGGCAGTCCTTGCCGATCACCGCCTGGTTCAGGACGATGGCCGCGACGCCGATCAGCGAGCCGTCGCCGATGGTGCAGCCGTGCAGCATCACCTGATGCCCGATGGTCACGCCCTTGCCGATGGTGAGGGGGCAGCCGGGGTCGGTATGCAGCACCACGTTGTCCTGCACGTTGCTGTCGTCGCCGATCACGATCGGCTCGTCATCGCCGCGGATCACGGCCCCGAACAGCACGTTGACGCGCTCGCCCAGCCTGACGTCGCCGATGATCACGGCCTCGGGCGCGATGTAGCAGGAGGCTGGAATGACCGGAACGCGGTCGCCGAGCTGATAGATGGGCATTCAACTTCCTTCCGTTTACGTAAACCTTCATTGACGTTTACGTAAACGTCAACTATGACAATTCCATCATGTCCGTCGCCGCCCCAGCCCAAGGCTCAGCAACGCGCGACACCCAGCGCATTTATAGCATCGCCGAATTGTCGCGCGAGTTCGCGGTCACGCCGCGCACCATCCGCTTCTACGAGGACGAGGGGCTGATCAAGCCGCGCCGCCAGGGGCTGACGCGGTTGTATAGCGCGGGCGATCGCGCCCGGCTGGGCTGGATCCTGC
This sequence comes from Reyranella sp., assembly GCA_016780605.1. GTDB lineage: Bacteria > Pseudomonadota > Alphaproteobacteria > Reyranellales > Reyranellaceae > Reyranella. The sequence continues at coordinate 6,751 of JADHLS010000014.1, read as the reverse complement.
GCGGAAAGCGACTGGGCTTTTCGTTGGCGGAAATCCGCGAGTTGCTCGATCTTTACCAGGTCGATCGGACGGGCGTTCAGCAGCTGCGCGAGCTCTTGCGGCGCAGCCGGCTGCACATCACGGACCTGGAGAAGCGGAAGCGCGATCTCGACGCGCACATCAATGAGTTCAAGCAAGTCGAGACACAGGTCAGCGCCGAGCTGCGCCAGCGCGGCGTCGATCCGGAAGGCGACGACTAGACTTCAGAGGGAGGCTCCAATGGCCGTCTACAAGGCCCCGCTCAAGGACATCAACTTCGTGCTCAACGAAGTGCTGGACGTCTCCTCGCTCGCCAAGCTGCCGGGCTACCAGGACGCCACGCCCGACACCATCCAGGCGATCCTCGAGGAGGCGGCCAAGCTCTGCGAGAACGTGCTGTTCCCGCTGAACCGCACCGGCGACGAGGAAGGCTGCACCTACGAGAACGGCGTCGTGCGCACGCCCAAGGGCTTCAAGCATGCCTACGACATGTTCCGCGAGGGCGGCTGGACGGCGGTGACCTGCGATCCGGAGTACGGCGGCCAGGGCCTGCCGGCGACGGTGGGCTTTGCGCTGCAGGAGATGTTCACGGCGTCCAACCAAGCCTTCTCGATGTATCCCGGCCTCAGCCACGGCGCCTACGAGGCGCTGTCGCGTCACGGCTCGGACGAGCTCAAGAAGAAGTACCTGCCCAAGCTGACCGACGGCAGCTGGACCGGCACGATGTGCCTGACCGAGCCCCATTGCGGCACCGATCTCGGCATGCTGCGCACCAAGGCCGAGCCGCAGGCCGACGGCAGCTACTCGATCACCGGCACCAAGATCTTCATCTCGGCCGGCGAGCATGATCTTGCCGAGAACATTCTCCATCTGGTGCTGGCGCGCCTGCCGGATGCGCCGGGCGGCACCAAGGGCATCTCGCTGTTCCTGGTGCCCAAGTTCATTCCCAAGGCCGACGGAACCGTGGGCGAGCGCAACGGCATCCGCTGCGGCGCCATCGAGCACAAGATGGGCATCAAGGCCAACGCCACCTGCGTCATGAACCTCGACGGCGCCAAGGGCTGGCTGGTCGGCGAGCTGAACAAGGGCATGCCGGCGATGTTCGTGATGATGAACGCGGCCCGCCTCGGCGTCGGCATGCAGGGCCTGGGCATCGCCGAGACCTCGTTCCAGAGCGCCGTGGCCTATGCGCGCGACCGCCTGCAGGGCCGCTCGCTCACCGGGCCGAAGAACGCCAATGGGCCCGCCGATCCCATCATCGTGCATCCCGACGTGCGGCGCATGCTGATGATCCAGAAGTCGTTCACCGAGGCTGCCCGAGCGCTGGCGCTGTGGGTCGGCATGCTGATCGACGAAGCGCACGGCCATCCCGACGCCGCCCAGCGCGAGGCGGCCGACGATCTGGTGCAGATGCTGACGCCGATCATCAAGGCGCACTTCACCGACATGGGCAGCGAGTGCGCCAACCTCGCCGTGCAGACCTACGGCGGCCACGGCTTCATCCGCGAGAACGGCGTCGAGCAGCTGGTGCGCGACGCGCGCATCACCCAGCTCTACGAAGGCACCAACGGCATCCAGGCGCTCGACCTGATCGGCCGCAAGCTGCCGATGAAGGGCGGGCAGGCTGCCCAACGCCTCTTGGGCGAGATGTCGGGCTTCGTCGCCAAGTACAAGGCCGACGACAAGATGAAGGAGTTCGTCGCGCCGCTGGAGAAGGCGTTGGGCCGCGTGCAGGACGCCGCGCTCTTCGTGATGCAGAACGCCATGAAGAACCACGACGAGGCGGGCGCTGCAGCGACCGACCTGCTTCGCCTGATGGCGCTCACCGCCATGACCTTCATGTGGGGCCGCATCGCCGTCGCCGCCCACAAGGGCCTCGCGGCCGGCAACGACAATGCCTTCTACGAGGCCAAGCTCAACACCGCGCGCTTCTACATCGCGCGCGTGCTGCCGCAGACCACCTCGCTCAACCATCAGATCAAGGCGGGCGCCGCCACGTTGATGGCGCTGCCGGCCGAGGCGTTCTAGGCTCCGCCCCGACAGGGGAGGAGACGCATGTCAGCACCGCATGTACTGGCCGAGGTCAAGGACGGCATCGGCTGGCTGACGCTCAACCGGCCGGAGTCTCTGAACGCCCTGTCGTTCGAGATGACCGACCTCCTGATCAAGCACACCGCGGAGTTCGAGAAGGACGCCGGCGTGCGCTGCGTGGTGATCCGCGGCGCCGGCACGCACTTCATGGCGGGCGGCGACATCAAGGGTTTCCACAAGTCCCTCACCGAGAACAAGGCCCAGCATCTCGCGGGCTTCGAGATGCGCGTGGTGAAGGCGCACCAGACGATCTACCAGATCCGCCGCATGCAGAAGCCCGTGCTGGCCTCGGTGCAGGGCGCCGCCGCCGGCTTCGGCCTGTCGCTGATCCTGAACTGCGACCTTGCGATCGCCAGCGATGACGCTTTCTTTACGCTGGCCTACCGGCACATCGGCCTATCCGCCGACGGCGGCGCGACCTATTTCCTGCCGCGCGTCGTGGGCGAGCGCAAGGCGCTGGAGATCGCCCTGCTGGGCGAAAGGTTCAGTGCGGCCGAAGCCAAGGACAACAACATCCTCAACTGGGTTGTGCCCAAGGACCAGCTCGCGGCCGAGACCGCGAAGATGGCGCGCAAGCTTGCCGACGGGCCGACCTTCGCCCTGGGCGTGGCCAAGCGCCTGATCCGCACCTCGTTCGACAATTCCTGGGACGAGCATTCCCATCGCGAGGCCGAAGGGCTTGCCGCCTGTGCGGCAACCGAGGATCATCTCGAAGGCCTCAGCGCTTTCCTCGAGAAGCGAAAGGCGGCTTTCAAGGGGCGCTAGGAATGCCGGGGGCAGGTTGGGGGATTGCTATTGCGGCGCTGGCGCTGCTGGCCGCCTGCGAGCAGGAACAGGCGCTGCAGAGCGGCGACCCCAACTACACCATGGTGTTCTTCGCGACGGATAGCGTGACGCTGAACAAGCGCGCGCAGGACACGCTCTCGGCGGCAGTGAAGGAACCGACGCCGCCGGTGCGCGCGGCGCTGCAGCCGCAGTCCAAGGCGAAGATCTGCGTCACCGGTCACTCCGACAATGTCGGAGCCGATAGCGTCAAGATGGAGGTTGGCCAGCGCCGCGCCGACGCCGTGGCGAAGTACCTGGTCGGTTTGGGCGTGGCCCAGCAGCGCATGGTCATCACCAGCGTGGGAAGTTCCAAGCCGTTGGTCGTCACGCCGCCCGGCACGCCCGAAATCTCGAACAGGCGAGTGGAAGTCGTCTTCGGTTGCTGAAGGAGGAAACGAATGCAAGACCGTCACATCGGCGACGTCCGCGTCACGCGCATCGAGGAGCAGATGGGGCCAGGCTTTCCGGCCAAGGACTTCTTCCCCGAGTTCGACGCCGAGGTCTTTGCCGCCGAGGCCAAGTGGCTGGCGCCGAACTACTACCAACCCGAGAGCGGCAAGCTGGTGACGTCGCTGCATTCCTGGCTGGTGCGCACCGGCAAGTATACGATCCTGGTCGACAGCTGCAGCGGCAATCACAAGCCGCGCCCCGGCATGCCGCGCTTCGACATGCTGAACACGAGATACCTCGAACGCCTGCGCGAGGCGGGTGTCGAGCCCGAGCAGATCGACTTCGTGATGTGCACCCATCTGCATGTTGACCATGTCGGCTGGAACACTAGGCTCGACAACGGCAAATGGGTGCCGACCTTCCCCAACGCCAAATACGTGATGTCGAAGACCGACCACGACTTCTGGGCGGCCGAGGCCAAGTTCCCGAAGACCGAGGCCTTCATCCGCAACACCTACAACGATTCGGTGCTTCCGATCGTCGAGGCGAAAAAGGCCGAGTTCGTGGCGGGCGGCGAGCACGAGATGTGCGGCTGCTTCAGGATCAAGCCGGCGCCCGGCCACACGCCGGGCCAGATCCGCCTCGACCTCGAATCACGCGGCAAGCGCGCGATCTTCTCGGGCGATGCCCTGCACAATCCCGTGCAGGTGCCGGTGTGGAAGTGGAACAGCGTATTCTGCGAGGACCGCGACCTCGCGCGCAAGACGCGCCACACCCTGCTCGCCGACTGCGTCGAGCAGGGCGCGCTGCTCATGCCGGCGCACTTCGCGCCGCCGCATGCCGCCTACATCAAGAGCAAGGGCGACGGCTTCGCCCTCGACTGGGACCACGACAACAAGCGCGGGCGTTAGCGTCCCTTCCAGTTGGGCTTGCGCTTCTCCGCGAAGGCGCGTGGGCCCTCGACCGTGTCCTCGCTCTTGGTCATGGCGACGAACGCCGGATAGTGAAGGTTGTGCATCGCGACCTCGAGCGCGGGCACGTCGAGGGACCGCATGACGGTCTGCTTGGTGGCCCGCACCGACATCGGCGAGCAGGCGAGGATGTCATCGGCCCAGCGGCGCGCCTCCTTCATCAGGTCGGCGTGCGGCACGACGGCGGTCACGAAGCCCAGCTCATGGCCTTCCTTGGCCGAGACGTGCCGGCCGGTCAGCATCATGCCCATCGCCTTCTTGAGCGGGATCATGCGGCTCAGCCGCTGCATGCCGCCGGCACCGGCGGCCAGGCCGACCTTGGGTTCGGGCAGGGCAAAGGTCGCCTTGTCGGAGGCAATGATGATGTCGCAGGCGAGCGCGATCTCGAAGCCGCCGCCCATGGCGACGCCGTTCACCGCGGCGATCACCGGCTTTTCCATGTCGAAGCGGTTGGCCAGGCCGCCGAAGCCCTTGGCCGGATGGACCGGGCGCTTGCCGGTCGTCTTCTGGATTTCTGCGTGATATTTCAAGTCGTTGCCGGCACAGAAGGCCTTGTCGCCGGCGCCGGTGATGATGGCGACCCAAAGCTCCGGATTGGCGTGGAACTCGTCAAAAGCCGCGACTAATTCCTCATTGGCCATGGGATGGCAGGCGTTGTAGACCTCCGGCCGGTTTATTGTGACGGTCATCAGTCGCCCGTCGATGTCGACTTTGCTATACTGACCCATGGCGTTTCCTCGTTCCTGGTGACGGTGAACGAGGGTTTATCGCATGTGGGTCAGGTACAAAATGCCGCTGGTGCGTCGCGGCCATGAAATTACCACTTGGCTTCGGATAATGGGCTCATCAGCCACAACGAGGTCAATGAGGCGGTCCAGGAAGATCGATGCGATGAGTTTTATCAAAGGACTTTTTGCGACATCAGCTGCTATCGCGCTTGGCTTGACCGTTCCCGCCCTTGGGCAGGATGGGTCCTCTTACAAGACGCAACAGCAATTGGCTCAGAGCAAGGGCAAGGCGCCGGCTGCCAGTGTGGTTGTCGACAACGGCCAAAGCAACGTCGACCGGATCAACAGGGCCTTGAATCCAGGCGCCTCGAATCCGGACGTGCCGCTGCCTCGGGCCGATCTCCCCAAGGCACCCAGTCCGGGTCAGCCTCTGTTCACCGGCCCCCACATGTATGGCCGCAGCGAGCAGGGAGGGACCATGCTTGGGTATCGGATGCCCATTCCGGCCGATCGCAGCGGGTCAGCGGCCTCCACAAAATATAGTCCTGAGTACCTGCTGCCCGTGAGCCCTGTCCCTCAGAGCCCGTCGGAAAGCCGCTAAAAATCGACTGTTGCCCGAGGGCAACACGTGGCCATTGAGTCGCCGTGTATTGGCCGCTTTCCTTGCCGGTCACAAGGTGTGGTGTGTATATTCCCCTCTGGAGTTGGTGACAGACCCCAGCCCCGCCAACGCTCGTCAGATTTGAATAACGAGGGGAAGAACTCATGAAGAAGGTTTTGATGGCTGCTGCTGCGCTGGTTGCGCTGCCGGTCATGGCTCAGGCGCAGTCACCGTCGCCGGGCGTGTACATTGGCGCGGAAGGCGGTGTGAACTGGCTTCTGAACTTCAACGCGAGCCCGAACAATCCGACGCTTCCGCCGGTGATCAGCGTTTCGCCGAACACGGGCTGGGCGGCCGGTGGCGTGATCGGCTACGACTTTGTCGGCCCGCGCGTTGAGTTGGAAGGCGTCTATCGCAACAACACGACGAATGTCGGCATTCCGGGCACGGCGCTGAACAACCAGGTCGGCCAGCTCGGTATCATGGCGAACCTGCTGTACGACTTCATGCCGGCGTCGGTGATCACGCCGTACATCGGTGCGGGTGCAGGCTTGGGCCTGGTCGACAGCACCAGCTCGCTGGGCAGCACGGTGTTCGCCTACCAGGGCATCATCGGCCTCGGCTGGTTGGTCGACACGAACTTCCGCGTGAACCTGGACGGCCGCTACTACGGCACGAGCAATCCGCAGATCAACGGCAGCTCGTGGACCAACAACAACTTCAGCATCATGCTGGGTCTGCAGCTGAAGTTCGGTTCGGCTCCGCCGCCGCCGCCGCCGCCGCCGGTTGCTCCGGCTGCGCCGTCGTTCATGGTGTTCTTCGACTGGGATCGGTCGAACCTCAGCCAGCAGGCGCTGGCGACGATCGGCCAGGCGGCTCAGGTCTTCAAGACCAAGGGCAACGCCCGCATCACGGCGACCGGCCACACCGACACGTCGGGCCCGGAAGCCTACAACATGGCGCTGTCGCTGCGTCGCGCGAACGCGGTCAAGGACGCCCTGGTGCGTAACGGCGTGCCGGCGCAGGCGATCACGGTGATCGGCCGTGGCGAGCAGGGCCTGCTGGTCCCGACCGCCGACGGTGTCCGCGAGCCGCAGAACCGCCGCGTCGAGATCGTCATCCAGTAA
>JADHLS010000013.1 GCA_016780605.1 Reyranella sp. | reverse complement strand
CCTTCGGGCTGCATGTGTTCGACATGCTGTTCGCCATGAACGAGAAGGGCGAGATCAAGCCCCAGATGGTCGAGAGCTACGACAGCAGTTCCGACAAGCTCATCTGGACCTTCGTGCTGCGCGACGGCCTCAAATGGCACGATGGCAATCCCGTCACCGCCGAGGATTGCGTGGCGTCGCTCAAGCGCTGGTCGGTGCGCGATCCGCTGGGCAAGATGCTGATGACGGATACCGAGCAGCTCACGGCCGTAGACACCAGGACCTTCAAGCTGGTGCTGAAGCAGCCGTTCCCGCTGCTGCTCGAGGTGCTGGGCAAGCCCAATGCACCGCTGCCGGTGATGATGCCGGCGAAGCTTGCTGCTACGCCGGCGGACCAGCGCATCGGCGAGCCGATCGGCTCGGGCCCGTTTCGCTTCCTCAAGGATCAATGGCGGCCGGGCAACGCCATGGTGCTCGAGCGCAATCCGACCTACGTGCCGCGTAAGGAGGCGCCGGACTTCCTGGCCGGCGGCAAGACGGTGAAGATCGACCAGCTTACGCTGCGCGTGATGCCGGACCAGTCGACCGGAGCCAACGCCCTGATGCAGGGCGAGATCGACTACATGCAATACCTGCCGTTCGACATGCTGCCGCTCCTGGAGAAGGACAAGGGCGTCAAGCTGATGGGGCTGGGCGGCATCCACCAGTTCCAGGGCAATTTCCGTCTCAACCATGCCTTTCCGCCGTTCGACAATGCGGCGGTGCGCAAGGTGATGTGGAAGCTGGTCGACCAGGACGCCACACTGACGGCGATCGGCGTACCCGACCAGTTCCGCGCCAAGTCGTGCCCATCTTTCTGGATGTGCGGCACGCCCCTCAGCACCGATGCCGGGGCAGGCGTCGCCAAGGTCGACCTGGCCGCGGCCCGGGAAGAGCTGAAGGCTTCGGGCTACAAAGGCGAGCCCGTCATCGTCCTCGAAGTGGCGGGCTCGATCAGCCAGACGGCTTCACGCGTGCTGGTGCAGAACATGAGAGACGTAGGCTTCACCGTCGAGCAGCAGCCGCGCGATTGGCCGACGGTGTTGGCGCGCCGTGCCAAGAAGGATGGCTGGTCGATGTTCCCCGTCTACTCCAACGGCACCGACATGTACTCGCCGTTGACCCATTTCTATGTCGCCGCGACCTGCAACGACTTCCCCGGCTGGTCGTGCGACAACCGCGTGCCCGACCTCCTGAAGGCGTTCACGCGCGCCGCGACACCCGAGGAGCGCAAGAAGATCGCGGCGGATATCCAGGCCATAGCCTACGAGATGGTGCCCTCGGTGATGTGGGGTCAGTTCACCATACCGACGGGCTATCGCGCCGATCTCAAGGGTCTGATCCAGTCGTCCTATCCCATGTTCTGGGAGGTCGACCGCTGAGCCGCGCAGGAACTCGGCCTGCCTCCGAGCGTTATCGCGTGGCGAGTGCGAACGACGCTCCCAGGAGGCGTGCGAATGTTGGTCCGAATGGCGATGATCGGCGTCGCGACAACGATGCTTGGCGCCTGCTCCATAGAAAAGCGCACGGTGGCGAGTGAGGACGCCTGCGCAAGTTACGGCCTCCGCGTGGGGTCGCCGGAATACGACAAGTGCCGCGCCCGCGGTGGCCGCGCCGGCTCGGCTTACACATCGGCCGAGCTCATGACAGCGGCGCGCCTGGCCTGCCAATCGTATGGCATTCAGCCATACACCGAGAGCTTCGAGCGCTGCGCCCGCAACGAATACGCCTGGCGGTCTCAGGGCTGAAATCGAGTCGAGGGGGACAACATGACGGTGCGGCATAACCCAGAGGCCCACCGCTACGAGATGGAGACCGATCACGGACTCGCCATTGCAGTCTACCGTGAACAGGGCGACCGCATGATCTTCACCCACACCGAGGTGCCGTCGGCGGATGAAGGCAAAGGCTTCGCTTCGCGCCTGGTCGGCGAAGCGCTGGCCGACGCTCATCGCCGTGGCTTCAAGATCGTTCCCGCTTGTAGCTTCGTCGTCGCCTACGTTCGCCGACATCCGGAGTTCGACGACCAGCGCTGAGGGAGGAAGCTCCTACCTCGGGATGAGGAACAGCCAGGCCAGGCCGAGGGCGGCGACTGCGCCCACCGACGACAGCAGCAGGATGCTCAGGATTCGGCCTTTGACGACGCCGCTGCGCGCCTCAACGGGCGTTATCTTACGTTCCATGGGGGCTCCGTTGGCGTTGGTCTTCAGGACTGAGGGAACGCCACCCCGATGCTGGAGTTGCCGGGCTGGAGTTGCCGGGCCAGCCCAGGAACCCATGCCAACAACAGGGCGTTGACTCGCTGAGGAGCGAACACCTCAAGGAGATGACGATGCTTTATTGGGCGCTGATGTTCCTCGTGATCGCGTTGTTGGCCGGCTTGTTCGGCTTCGGCGGGATCGCTTCGACCGCCACCGGCATGGCGCAGATCCTGTTCGTGATTGCGCTGGTGTTGTTCGTCGTCAGCCTGTTTGCGGGCTTCCTGCGACGCAACCCCTAGAGAGACAGGCGCGTCGCCTCGAAGTGGACGCGTAGTCGTTCGCGCGCCGCATCGCCGGCGGCGCGATCCCAACAATTGACGATGGCTACCCGAAAGCCGCCCGGCGGCATGGCATGCCGACCGGGCGGCAGTTCCTGGTGAAACGTGATCTGCAGGCTGGAGACGCCGGGTGAGCCGATGATCGTGCGCTGCAATTCCGCAGGCGGATGCCGGTACACCCATCCGTGTGGAACGAACAAAACGACGCTGTATCCCGTGCGTCGCTTCGAATCGTCGAAGCGCCATTCGCCCTTTTCATAGAGCCGCACGGCTGCCTCGACCCAGCCCGCGCCGTACAGGTCGGGCCATTGGTCGGCGAACCGCAGGTGCACCTCGATGATACGGCTGCCGATGGTCTCGAGGTTGAGCAGACCCGTGTAGCCCCTGAGGTGCTCGCGGCACCACGCGCCGCACCACTGCTCGACGCCAGGCGAAGCCTCGGCCTGGACCTGCCAGTGATCAAAAGTGCCAGCACCGCTAGCAACCCCGATGGCGTGTCGCCACCAATGCGGGACGCCGTCGACCAAAGCGACGTCACTGCTGACATGCGCACCCTCGAGCAGGGTCGTCCAGAAATGACCTGGCCGGTACGCGTCGGCGTAGTCGTCGGGCGAAGCAAGCACGCGACTCCCCACTCCCATGCCCTTTAAGTTGTAGATTGGCTTGGAGAAAACCGGATAGTTCTGCGGAGCGACGCCATGCGGCGCCGCGACGAGGCCCTGACTGAGCGCAACAGCAAGTTTGTCGTAGACCCAGCGATGCGGGGGATTCCACATCCACGCGTCGCTGTCCTCAGTCGGAATGAAAACGTTCTCCGGACAGGGCACGCTCTCAAAATATTGAGTGCGCCACGGATCGATCTCGCAAATCGGCACTGGCGTCCCTACGTTGCAGGCGTCCACAGTGGAAGCGCGACCGTGGCATTGCAACCGGCTATCGTCGCCGGCGTTGCCGCGGGGCGGAGGAGCCGTGTCTAACTTGATAACGCGTGGCGTGCGGACGCACGGCGATTCTCACGCCAAGCGCTTCGCGGACGTCCGCACCTTCACCGAACAACTTGCTGAGCCGCTATCGGCCGAGGACCAGACGGTCCAGTCGATGGCCGACGCCAGTCCGACCAAGTGGCACTTGGCGCACACGACCTGGTTCTTCGAGACCTTCGTGCTGGCGCCGCATGCGCGCGGCTACCGCAAGTTCGATCCCGTCTACGAGTATCTCTTCAATTCCTACTACGAGGCCGTCGGGCCGCGCCATCCGCGACCGCAGCGCGGCATGATTACCCGGCCTGGCGCCGCCGAGATCATGGCGTATCGTCGTCACGTCTCGGACGCCATGACCGAGCTGCTGGAGAGCGGCAACAATGCCATCGATGCCGTCGTCGAGCTCGGGTTACACCACGAGCAGCAGCATCAGGAGCTGATCCTGATGGATGCCAAGCACCTGCTGTCGCTCAATCCGCTGAAGCCAGCCTACCGTGCGGCGATCGTGGCGGCGCAAAAGTCAACGGCGCTCGCATGGCGCGACTTCGAGGGCGGGCTGTGCGAGATCGGACACGATGGCCAAGGCTTCGCCTTCGACAACGAAGGGCCGCGTCATCGCGTCTGGCTGGAGCCTTTCGCGCTCGCCTCGCGGCCGGTCAGTTGCGCGGAGTATCTCGCCTTCATCGAGGATGGCGGCTACCAGCGGCCCGAGTTCTGGCTATCGGCCGGATGGGATTGCGTCAATCAACGGGGCTGGACGGCGCCGCTCTATTGGGAGAAGCACAGCGCCGGTTGGCAGGTCTTCACTCTCTCGGGGGTGCAGCCGCTGGATCCCAGCCTTCCGGTCTGCCACGTGAGCGGCTTCGAGGCCGCAGCCTTCGCCAAGTGGGCGGGCAAGCGCCTGCCGCGCGAAGCTGAATGGGAGATCGCCGCCCGTGCCGGCGCTGTCGATGACATCGGCATCGTCTGGGAGTGGACGGCCAGTCCCTACGTTGCCTATCCAGGCTATCGCGAGCCGGACGGTGCGATCGGCGAGTACAACGGCAAGTTCATGGCGAACCAGATGGTGTTGCGGGGAGGCTGCTCGGCCACACCCGAGGGCCACATGCGTTCGACTTATCGCAACTTTTTCCCGCCCGACGGGCGCTGGATGTTCGGAGGCATTCGCCTCGCGGAGGATCTCAGATGAACGGATCGCCCCTGATCCTCGACCGCGCCGAGCTGGATGACCGTGCGGAATTCAGAGAGGCCGTGCTGACCGGCCTGTCGAGCACCCCGCGCGCGATTCCCGCCAAGTTCCTGTACGACGCACGCGGCTCGGCACTGTTCGACGCGATCTGCGAGCTGCCGGAATACTATCTGACCCGCACCGAGACCGAGATCCTGCGCCGCCACGCCGATGACATCGCGACACTGGCTGGACCGGGATGCGCGCTGGTCGAATTCGGCAGCGGCTCGAGCGTGAAGTCGCGACTGCTGATCGAGGCTCTACAGGATCTCTCGGCTTATGTGCCGATCGACATCTCGCGTCAGCATCTCGACGCGACCGCCAACCGGCTGCGACGTGACTATCCCAGGCTGAAGGTCGAGCCCGCCTGTGCCGACTACATGGCGCTCGCGCATTTGCCGGATGATGTCAGCGCCGCCAATCATCGTATCGGCTTCTTTCCCGGCTCGACCATCGGCAACCTGCTTCCCGTCGAGGCCACCGCCTTCCTGCGCCGTGCGCGCGGGCTGCTGGGCGAGGAGGGCGCGATGGTGTTGGGGGCCGACCTCAAGAAGGACCCGCGCCGCCTGCACGACGCCTACAACGACTCGGCCGGAGTCACCGCACAGTTTACTCTGAACCTCCTGCGACGCATGAATCGCGAGCTCGAGGCCAATTTCGATCTCGCAGCCTTCGCTCACGAAGCGTTCTACAATCCGGTCGAAGGCCGGATCGAGATCTACTTCCGCAGCCTCAAGCCGCAGACGGTCACCGTGGCCGGCCGCAGCTTCGCCTTCGCCGAAGGCGAGCGCGTGCATACCGAGTACTCCTACAAGTACGACGATGCCGGTATCGCCACGCTGGCGCGCAGCGCCGGCTTCACCGTCGCCCAAACCTGGACGGACCCGGCCCGCCAGTTCGCCGTCGTCTATCTGGTTGCCCCCTAAAAGCAGGCAGCCCGCCTCCGGAAACCGGAGGCGGGCTAGAGGCCGGGTGGGGAGAGTGGCATCGCTGAGCGGGGGCAGGGCGATACCGGTACCCAGCCAATACATCTTCAACGGCGCCTCGCGGCAAAAGTTGCGGCCGCGACCCGAAAAACTTTTCCAGAGTTTAAGCCGTTGATTTGGCTCACTCTTGCGCCTGAAGCTTCGCCTTGAGCGCGCGGTACACCGCATCGTCGCGCACCCGCGGCAGCATCTTGCGCAGCATCTCGGCGTGCGGCCGCCCTGCTTCCTCCGCGGCCGCCAGCTCCTTCAGGAAGGCTGCAAGGTCGTCTCGACTGGCGAAGCCCATATAGGCGTCATCCGCCTCGTGGGCGCTGCAGGCCGGCGAAGCAGGTTTCCTAGTATCTGTCATGGGGATCGGTCATGAGCATCGCTCATGGACACCATGTGGGATCGCTCAGGCAGGATGCCACCAGCGGCCTCCAAGCACCACGCCAGCCGAAATCAATCGCTTGTCGCCGATCATGCGTTCGCCGATCGAATCGGCGTAATCGAAGGAGCCGCTCACCTCCTCGATCACCGTGGCTTCGCCGACGGCGCCTGGCTTCAAGGTGCCGAGATCGCGGCGGTTGATCGCTGCGGCGGCGTTGCCAGTCGAAAGCTTGATCACAGTCGGGAGGTCGACGCCAAGGCAAAGGAACTTGGACATCGTCGTCAGGAGGTCGAACGCTGGCCCCTCGATGGAGATGACATGGACATCGGAAGAGATCACGTCGGGCAGGAAGCCCGCGGCCAGCATGCCGCGCGTCGTGCCGAAGCCGAACGAGCCGCCGCCGTGCCCGATATCGAAGATGACGCCGCGGGCGCGGGCGGCCAGGATCTCCTCACGCACCTTGCCGTCGGGCCGCACCGGTGCGTTGGGGAAAGGGCGGAAGCAGTGGGTGAGGATGTCGCCCGGTCGCAAGCGGTCGACGACCTCGCGGCGCGATGGTGGCGGGTTGTCGAGATGGGCCATCACCGGCAGTCCGAGCTCCTCGGCGACGTCGAGCGCGATGTCGAGCGGCTTCACGCCCGAATCGCCGCTGGCCGAACGGCCGACGCGCACCTTGATGCCGAGCACCAGGTCCTTGTGCTCGCGCGCCACCCGCACGGCTTCGCGCGCATCGATCAGGCGCATGTCGGAGTTCTCGCCGACCATCACGCTCTTGGAAAACGCGAAGATGCCGGGAAAGGCGATGTTGAGGTACGGCAGGATGCGGACCGGCGAGGGCTCGATCACGTGCCTGCGAAAGCCGTGGAAGTTGCCGGGGCCCGCGCTGCCGGCATCGACGGATGTGGTGACGCCTCCGGTGCGGGCGAGCAACTCGGCCTCGACGCCAAGCGACGTGCCGCCCCAGTAGACGTGAGTGTGCAGGTCGATCAGGCCGGGCGAGACGATCTTGCCCGTCACGTCGCGCGTGTCCTTACCGGAAAGTCCGTCGCCGGTCGCCGCGACCTTGCCGGCGGCGAAGGCGACATCCGTCACCTTGTCGAGCCCCTGCGTCGGATCGACGACACGTCCACCCTTCAACACCAAGTCGTTCATTTGTCACTCCACCTCACCCTGAGGAGGGCGCGAAGCGCCCGTCTCGAAGGGTGGGCCACAGTCTCATTCTTGCCCACCCTTCGAGACGCGGCCTGCGGCCGCTCCTCAGGGTGAGGCGTTGTTGTTGCGCTATCCTTATCGCATCCGGCCCATGGCTTTCGCCAGCGCTCCGGCGCGCGGCAGGGAGACGCTTTCGAGGCCGAGCCAGTCCGCCATCAGGCGCAGCTCCTCCCGCAGCGGTCCCGCTACGTGCCGAGCCTCGTGGCCGGGCTCGAGGTGGGCGGCGTGGACCAGCAGCCTGCCATTGGCGCGATCAGCCTTGAGGTCGACGCGTGCCACCAGCCGATCGCCCAGCAGGAAGGGCAGCACATAGTAACCGTGCGTGCGCTTCGCGACCGGCATGTAGATGCCGATGCGATAGAAGAAGTCGAAGATGCGATGGGTGCGATCGCGCTCCCAGATCAACGGATCGAAGGGCGCCAGCAAGGCGCGCGCTTCGATGCGGCGCGGCTGGTGCGCTGCCGGCTCGAGATAAGCCGGCCGCTTCCAGCCCTCGACCTCGACCGCGAGCAGATCTCCCGCCTCAACCAGCTCGGCCAGCCGCAGCTTGGTTTCGGCGACGCCGAGGCGGAAATAGTCGCGCAGATCGAATTCGCTGGCGATCCCCAGGGCTCGCGCCGACAAGCGCAACAGCTCGCGCTGGGCTTCAGCAGCCGATGGCGTTGGCAACGACTGGATCGATGCCGGCAGAACGCGCTCGGTGAGGTCGTAGACGCGCTCGAAGGTGCCGCGGCGCGTCGCCGTGGTGACGAGGCCTGCGAAGAACAGCCATTCGACGGCGAGCTTGCCGTCGTTCCAGCCCCACCAGGCGCCGCGCCGCTCTCCACCATTGGACAGTTCGGATGCCGCTAGTGGACCGCGGTCGGCAATCTCTCGAAGCACCTCGTCGATATACTTGGCTTTGTCCTGCCGGAAGCGATGCAGCTTGTCCTTGCCGTCGCCAGCATTGTCTCGGGCGCGCTGCATGCGCCAGCGGAAAAGCGGATGGGCGCCGAGTGGCAGCAGCGAGGCTTCGTGTGCCCAGAACTCGAACAAGCCGCGTTGGCTCTTGCGGCCCCAGGCGATGCGGTCGAGATGGCCGGTGTCATAGTTTCCCAGGCGCGAGAAGAGAGGAAGATAATGCGCCCGGCTCAGCACATTGACCGAATCGATCTGCAGCAAGCCAAGCCGGTCGATGGTGCGCTTGAGATGGCCGACATTGGGAGCGCCGCCGGGACGCGGCGTGGCGAAGCCTTGGGCTGCAAGCGCGATCCGCCGCGCACGCGCGGCCGACAGGACGAGGGGCTTCGTCATCGCAGGGTTTCGCAGGAATGCTCTTTGACGTAGTCGGCCAGCGATGGATAGAACTGACGGCCACCGATGCCCCAGGCCATGTCCTTGGGCTCGACCCGCAGCCGGTCGGCGAACTTCAATCCGTCCTTTTCGTTGTTGAGCCGGATGAAGACGCCGACGATCCGCGCCGGCGGGCTGACCTCGAGCCCGCTCAGCTTCCCTCCATTGAAGGTCGGTTGGCAGCGAAAGATCGGACTGCCCGACGCGCCGTAGGCGCCGTTGGCCATGTGGAGGAAGTACTCGTCGGTCTTGACCTTGTCGGGGAACCAGCGCCGCAGCGAGCCCCAGACATAGACATCGGGATCGAGCGTGCCGCGGCCGCCCTTGCCTTCGTCGTTGGTGCTGAAGCCGTAGCTGCAATGCGCGGTGAAGCCGGAACTGGCCGCCACGGTGTCGGCCTCGTCGAAGCCGAACCGCCCATACTTCTCGCCCGGCGGTGGCTGGCCCGCGCTCGGCATGGCGATCTGGCCAAAGGCGACGTCGAAGTCGGAGGCGGCGGACTTGTTCTCCTTGTCGTGGTCGGCTCGCACATTGCGCACGGTGTAGCGCTGGCCGTCAGTTGCCTCGAACTGGAAGCTGCCCGGCTTGCCTTGGGCGCAGCGGGCGGCCGTCACCAGGGTGCAGTTGTTGACCAGGAACGCCGTGCAGACGCCGCGGCTGCCGCCGTCGCCGTAGGTCCACTTGCCGACTGCCGTGAAGGGATAGGCCTTGGCGACCTCGACACGCCTTGCACCGCCGAATTGCTGGGCATCGACGATGGCCGGCGCGGCGACCGACAGGAGAGCAACCAGAACGGACGAGACACGAAGCACGACATGAGACTAATCCAAAGGCCAGCGCGCCTGCCATTGGGATAAGAACATTCTTGCCGGACCGCGGGCCTGAGGCCCGCGATCCGGCAAGAAAAAACTCAACGAGCCTCGAGGCGGGCGAGGGCCTTGCGGACGGCTTCGGCCTGCCGGTTGGAGATATGGCCGTTGGCCTTGAACTCGTGGCACACCTTGCGCAGGAACGGGCTCTGATCGGTGAAAGCCTCGGCGCGTTTCATCAGCGGTTCATGAATGTGCGCCGGGCCGCGGTTGCGCGCGTCGGCTCGGGCCCGGAAGATGCGAATGGCGACGGCGACGATCACTGCCGTGATGGCCGCGATCGCGATTTCTGTCCAGCTGATCATCATGCGCCCGTGGTGCGAACCGTTGCGTCCGCTCGCCGGTCGAGCCCCGGCAGTAGCTCGAGGCCGAGCCCCGGCTTCATGTTGACGGTGACCTCGCCCCTGGTGATGGGCGGTAGTTCGGTGACGAGCTCGGTGTACCAGCCGGAATAGAAGGCCCGCACGCTTTCCTGGATCAGCGCGTTGCGCGCGTGCAGCGAGAAATGGCAGGAGGCGGCGTAGACAACCGGTCCGGTGCAGTCGTGCGGCGCCACCGGGACGTGCCAGGCTTCGGCAAGCGCCGCAATCTTGCGCGCTTCGGAGAGGCCGCCGCACCACGACAGGTCGAGCATGGCGACGCCCGCCACGCCGGTTTCCAAGTATTCGCGGAAGGAGTGGCTGTAGGCCAGCGTCTCGGAGGCGCATATCCAGGCCTTCGAGTGGGCGGCATAGGCCTTGAGGTCGGCGAGGTTGTCGAGGCGAAACGGGTCTTCGTGCCAGTAAGTGCCGAACGGTTCGAGTGCGTGAGCGAGCCGCTGCGCCATGGGCAGGCTCCACAGCGAATGGAACTCGACCATGATGTCCACGCGATCTCCGACGGCCTTGCGGATCTTGGCGAACGGCTCGAGCGCCGAGGCGAGCTCGGCAGGCGAGATGTTCCAGCCGCCGGTGCGCTCGGCGGCGATGTCGAAAGGCCAAATCTTCATGCCAGTGATGCCCTGTTCGAGCAGCGAATGGGCAAGCTCGTCGGCGCGATGCAGGAAGGCCTCGAGATCCTCGTAAGGGCCCTGCTTGCGGTCGAGTCCCCAGTTGGCAACGGCCTGGCTGCGCTCGTCGCGGATGTACTTGTAGCCGGCGCAGGTGTTGTAGACGCGGATGCGGTCACGGCTTCGCCCGCCCAGCGCCTCACAGATGGGCAAGCCGGCCGCCTTGCCAAACAGGTCCCACAGCGCGATGTCGATGGCCGAGTTGCCGCGCGTCTCCACGCCGGTGCCGCGCCAGCCGAGATAGTTGATGAGGTCCCGATTGATTGCTTCGATCTGGCGCGGGTCGCGCCCTACCAGCCTGGGCGCGGCGCTTTCGTGGACGTAGGCTTCGACAGCGGCGGCGCCCATGAAGGTCTCGCCCAGCCCGATCAGGCCTTCGTCGGTGCGCAGTCGGATCCAGATGAGGTTGGGGAACTCGCCCAGCCGGATGGTATCGACGGCCGTGATCTTCATGCCAAGGCCGCCTCGGCGTCCGGCGCCCACTGTTCGGTCATAGCTTTGTCATACCGGTTGGCCGTCATTCATTCCAGACTGTGTGAGTGACCGGTGGCGTCCGTGACGCCTGGAGGGCCGGCAAAGGTGGAGGCTTGGCCGATCATGCGCGCCCCGACGCCGCTGGAAGGTCTGAACGTCCTGATCGTCGAAGACAATTTTCTGCTAGCGGAAGTCACCAAGGATCTATTGGAGGACAGCGGCTGCCATGTGGTTGGCCCGGTCGGACAGCTCGATATCGGGCTGGCGCTTGCCCAGGAAGCCGAGCTCGACGGGGCGATCCTCGACATCAACCTCCACGGCGAGTTCAGCTTCGCCATCGCCGACGTGCTGCGCGCCCGCAACATCCCCTTCGTGTTCGTCACCGGGTACCGCGACCTCAGCATCGTGCCGTCCGCGCTGCGCACCGCCCCGCGGCTCGACAAGCCGGTGAACGACGACCGCTTGATCGAATCGGTGAGGGAGCTGTTCACGGCGCGCGTGGGCTAGGGGCGACCCACAGGCGAGCATGCTATCCTCTCCGCGGGATGCCGCTGGAGAGTGATCTCTATGCGCCGGTGAAGGCGCTGCTCGAGGAACAGGGATACGTCGTCAAGGGCGAGGTGCGGGGCTGCGATGTGGTCGGCGTGCGCGGCGAGGAGCCGCCGGTAATCGTCGAGCTGAAACGGATTTTCGGTCTCGGCCTGGTGCTGCAAGGCATCGATCGTCTGGCATTGTCGGACCGCGTCTATGTCGCGGTCGGCCAATGGCCGCGGCAGATGCGGAACGTCAAGAAGCTCTGTCGCCGACTCGGGCTTGGCCTGCTGGTGATCGCCGACGCCCGAGCCGATGTCGTGCTCGATCCCTTGCCGTACAAGCCGCGGGCGAACAAGCGCAAGGCCGGCCGCTTGCTGGGCGAGCATCGGCGGCGCGTCGGCGACCCCAACCTTGGCGGCTTGGCCATGCGCGCGCCGCTGATGACGGCTTATCGCCAGGAAGCGCTGCGTTGCGCGGCGCTGCTGGCCAGCCACGGTCCGATGGCGCCGAAGGCCATGCGCGCAGCCGCTGATGTGCCGAATGCCGCCAAGATCCTGCGGCACGATCACTACGGGTGGTTCGAGCGCGTGGAGCGCGGCGTCTATGCGCTGACGCCGCAGGGACGCACCGGCCTCGAGCAATTCGCCAAGGGGCCGTCGACATGAGCGCGCGCCGGCATCAACCTCTTGCCGGCGCATTTCTATTCCTGCGTTCCCGATCTCGGCGATCTTGCCAGACGCACCGATTGGCGCAGGCCGCGCAGCGGCTGGAGGCGAGCCTGAGCATGGTGCACTACGCGGCGTCCCAGGGCCTGCAGCGCCTGTTCCGAAATATCGCCCGAGCGCCGAGGCGAACGGGCTGGCCAGCGGTGGCGATGGGCACTTTCCGAGTTCGGCCTGGCTCAGCATTGCTGCCTCTTGAGGCGTCAGTCCGTGCAACCCCTCGACGCGTGATGCATTATGACGTCCTATGCGCACGCTCCAGATCGTCCACCATACGCGCTACGAATACTCCGCGCCGGTGACGCTGGGCGAGTACCGCCTGATGTTCCGGCCGCGCGACAGCCACGACCTTCGCCTGCTGGACACGAACCTGGCCATCGAGCCTGCCGCGGCGGTCCGATGGATCCACGATCCATTCGGCAATTCGATCGCCATCGCCTCATTCGAAGGCACGACTCAAAGGCTGGAGCTCACCAGCACCATCCGGCTGGAGCATTTCGCGCTGCCGGTCGAGCTGCCGCCGATCGAGGAATACGCACGCACCTTGCCATTCAGCTACCTCGCCGAGGAGGCGCCCGATCTCGCACGCTATGTCGAGCGGCACTACCCCGATCCCAACGCCATGGTCAGCAACTGGACAAGGCAGTTCCTCGAGGGCGAGGGCGGCCCCGACACGTTCGCCACACTGACGCGCATGTGCAAAGGGATCCAGGAAGGCCTGACCTACGCCATGCGCTTCGAACTGGGGACGCAGGCGCCCGCCGTCACCCTGGAGACCGGCGGCGGCACCTGCCGCGACTATGCGCTGCTGATGATGGAGGGCGCGCGCGCGCTCGGCCTCGCGGCGCGCTTCGTCACCGGGTACTTGTACGATCCGGCCCTCGACAGGGCGGACGGAGCGGCCACTTCCGAGCAACCCCATGCCTGGATGGAGGTCTATCTCCCTGGCGCCGGCTGGGTGGAGTTCGACCCGACCAACGGCATCATCGGGACCGAGCGGTTGATCCGGGTCGGCGTCGGTCGCGATCCTGAACAGGCAATGCCAATCAAAGGCGCGTTCACTGGCGCGGCCGATGTTATGGTCAAGGCGATGGTTGAGGTGCATGTGCGCGCGCTTGACGGCTCCAACGATGGGCCTTCGCCTCAGGCTGCACCCCGGCAACCGGCCAGTCCGGCGCCGACCGAGGCCGGCTGACCGGACACGCACCTTTGACGCGCATTCAGCGATAATTTCAGGTAGGATGCGATAAATCAGGGTGGTATTCGGGCTCGCCACGAGTGCCCAAGGGGAAAGACCGACTGCTTTGAACGCAATGACCTGGATGCTGCGCGGGCTTCTCGGCGTTGGCGGGGCAGTGCTCGCCTTCGTGGCGTGGCCCGTGGCCAACGGCGCCTTGCAGGCGCAGAAGGCGGATACGGCTTTTTTTGAATTTCGCACCGGCCAACCTCCCGACCTTGCTGGAGCCGAGGCGGCCTTGCAGGCATTGGACCAAGGGGTGGCGGCCGACCCGGTGGCAGGCCGACGGTTGGGCAGAGCGGAGATGCTTCTGGCCGCCGCGCTGACGCCGGGCCTCGGCGCGAGCGCCGATGAGCGTTCCAAGTGGCTGAACCAGGCGCAGGCCGATCTCGATTTTGGGTTGGGCAATGCGCCGGCGCGCGGCGTCGCGTGGGCTCAGCTGGCTGCGGCCCGGCAGGCCATCGGCGGACCCTCGGTCAAGGTGGTGGCGGCACTGATGATGTCGATCGCCACCGCGCCGATGATGGAGGTTCTGTGGCCCAGTCGGCTCCGCCTCATCCTCAACAACTGGCAGTTCTTCACACCCAAGGAGCGCGAGCAGATCGCGAGCTACGTCGCGACGACCTGGCGCCAAAGTGCGGATCGGCGCTTCTTTGCCTCCGTTATCCATTCGCCGCTCGACGAACTCTTCGTCCGCTATTTCGTGCGTGACGAGCCCGGCGCTCAACAGGAACTGACGAAATGGCTGGCAGACCCGAACGTGAAGAGGAACTAGTCTTCGGAAGGGAAGCCGGTTCGCTGCGGCGGCCGCCGCTGGCAATGGCTCGCGGACTGGTCGATTGGCTGCTCGCGACGGCCTTCTTTGCCGTTGTTTCGTTGGCCGCGCTGCCGATGGGCGCCAACCGCGACTGGGCGTGGGCGCCGATCGCGGTGCTGATCGGCGTGATGGCGATCGCCGTCGCGGCTGGGTTCGGAGTGCGCGGCGGTTTCGAGGTGATCGAGCGCGAGCGTATGCCGTTGCTGGCGCTGATCGGCTGCTTCGTGGTGTTCGTCCTGTTCGGGCTCTTCCAGATGGCCAGCTGGGCGCCGCTGTCGGGCAGCGCCTGGTTCTACGAGAATGCCGCGCGACTGCTCGGCAGCGCTCACCCGCCGGTCCCCGATCTTGCGATCGATGTCTCACGCAACACGCTGCTAAAATGCCTGACCTGCGGCGCGATTTTCGTCATGGCGCGCGCGCTGTGCCGCGACCGCAATCGCGCGCGCCTGTTCCTCCTGATGTTCATCGCCGGCGCCGTGCTGGTCGTGGCCTATGGCTTCCTCATGCAGGTCCAGACACATTCCTGCTACCTCGGCGGCTATCTCAAGAAGGTCGGCACCTACAGTCCAAGCAACCGCTGCGTGATGTCAGGCACGTTCGTCAGCAGCAATTCATTCGGATCCTATTGCGGCATGGCGCTGGTCGCGACGATGGCAATGATCTTTGCCGGCCGACGCCGCCAGGGCGACATGCCGTACGGCTACGACGAGGACGACGAGGAGAGCTTCGTCGCGTCTCTGACCGGCTTTCGCGTGACGATGCTGGCGGTATCCCTTCTGCTCCTCGGTGGCTTACTGTATTCGTCTTCGCGCGCCGCCCTCGCGGCGACGCTGGCGAGCGGCGGGGTGCTCGCCGTGCTGATGCTGCGCGGCCGTTGGCATTCGCGGCCTGGCCTGGTGCGTCTCCTCGCGGCAATCGGCGTCGCTCTGGTCGCAGTTGTCGTGGTCATTGCCGGCAACAGTATTCTCGAAAAGTTTGCGTACACTTCAGACTTGGGCAGCCGTATCAGCATCTGGCGAGCCGCCCTGCAGGCCATCGGGATGTCGCCCTGGCTAGGTTGGGGGCTGGGCAGCTTCGCGGATATTTATGCCGTCCTTCAGCCCACGAACCTGCCAGTGGCCAACGATCTGGCGCACTCCACGCCCCTTGAGACGATGGTGGAGGTCGGCGTGCCGATGGCTCTAGTCGGCTACGCCATTATCCTCATTCCATGTGCGGTAGCGTTCTATGGCGCCCTGACCCGGCGACGCGCTCATCGCTATCTGCCGGGCGCCGCATTTTCGGTGGCGGCGGTCCCTATTCTGCACTCCATGGTCGATTTCAGCCTGCAGATGCCGGCCATCGGCTTCGTTGTCAGCGCACTCCTGGGCATGGGTTGGACTCAGGCATTCGGCCGCAGGGAGCGTACGCCGCGAGACTTTACGCCCTGGGAGTGAATGAACTATACTCATCGCGGGTGCAAAGATACGGGGCCTACAGCGGCGGCCGCTATGTCGGCGGACGGCGTCAGCGGGTATGGCAGGTTAGGGGTGGGAGGGCGCAGGCGTGCGCAGAGCGGTTCCGGTCGGGCCGGATGCCTCGTCGGCCGGGGCGCCGGTCAATGTTTCGCGGGCGATGCGGTCGGCGCCGCAGCGCTTCCTTGAGACGTGGGTCGATGCGGCCGTCGGCTTCCTGTTCTGTGTCGTCCTGCCGATCCCGATCTACGCCACGGGCGAGCCGTTCGCAGGTGCCTGGGGCGGCACGGAGTTCACCATCATCTCGACCGCCGCCGGCTATTCGGTGGTCTGGTATTGCGGCCGAAGGCTCGATACCTTTCCGCGCGCCACCCTGCAGGGCAACATCGGCTACGTCGCGCCTGTCGCCGTCCTGACCTACGCCCTGATCGCCGCCATCCTGTTGCTGCTGCGCATCGACTATTCGCGCGTGCAGTTCTTTGGCTCAGGCATCCTGACCCTGCTGTGGATGGCGAGTGTGGCGCAGCTGCGCTCGCGCTACCTGGTGCGCACATACGCCGTGATGCCACGCTCCTCCATCGCCGACATGCCGACGCTCGGGACCTGCCGGTGGCTCGACTTCGATGACGTGCAGCGGCGGGACATCCGGGTGGATGCCATCGTCGCCGACTTGGCAGCCGACCTCGGCGAGGGACGGCTGGCTGCGCTGGCCGATGCCGCGATCGCGGGCGTACCGGTGCTCGACCGGCGCTATATCGTCGAGACACTGACCGGCCGCACGCCGCTCGGGGGCCTCATGCCCAACGAATTCGGCGCCCTGTTGCCGTCGCGCCAGTATCTCGTCGTCCGCCGCGTGATTGAGCTTGGTCTCACCGTGCTGGCGCTGCCGATCCTCCTGCCGGTTCTGGCGGCCGTGGCGTTGGCAGTCCGCCTCGACAGTCGGGGACCGGTTTTCTTCATCCAGACGCGCGTCGGCCGCCGCGGCCGGGCATTTCGCATGGTCAAGTTCCGCACCATGTTCCATGGCGCCGGCGGACCGAGCTTCACTGCCGCCATCGATCCCCGCGTCACGCGCGTCGGCGCCTTCCTGCGCCGGTGCCGACTCGACGAGCTGCCGCAGGTCTTCAACATCCTGCGCGGCGACATGAGTTGGGTCGGGCCACGCCCGGAGGCCGCGTCGCTCGAGCAGGGATATGTGCGCGACATCGAGCACTTCGCGCTGCGCGGCATCGTACGGCCCGGAGTGACGGGCTGGGCGCAGATCAACCAGGGCTATGCTCACGCCCCCGACGAGATGCGCTCCAAGCTCGAGTACGATCTCTACTACCTCAAGCATTGTTCGCTGTGGCTTGATCTTGTGATCGTGCTGCGTACCTTTGCCGTGGTGTTCCGCGGCACCGGTGCGCGCTGACCGTCGCCGCCCACTTGCGAACTGGACCATGTGCGGAATAGCCGGCATCCACGCCTATCTTGCCGTCGCGCCTGCAGTCGATCGCGCCGAGCTGGCGCGCATCAACGACCGCATGGCGGCGCGCGGTCCCGATGGCAAGGGGCTGTGGATCTCGGCCGACGGGCGGACCGGCTTCGGCCACCAGCGATTGGCCATCATCGATCTGAGCGAAGCCGGGGCGCAGCCGATGCACAGCGCCTGCGGCCGCTACAGCATTACGTTCAACGGCGAGATCTACAACTACCGCGAACTGCGCGATGAGTTGACGGCACGCGGCTATACGTTCCGCAGCGGCTCCGACACCGAGGTGCTGCTGCAGCTCTACGCCGATTGCGGCGCTGACATGGTGCGCAAGCTGCGCGGCATGTTCGCTTTCGGCTTGTGGGATGCGAACAAGCGCACCCTGCTGCTGGCGCGTGACGCGCTCGGCATAAAGCCGCTGTATTGGAGCGACGACGGTTGGACGGTGCGCTTCGCCTCGCAGGCCAAGGCGCTGCTGGCGGGCGGTGCGGTGGGGCGCGACCCCGATTCTGCCGGCATCGTCGGCTTCCACCTGTTCGGCAGCGTGCCCGAGCCGTTCACGGTGTGGCGAGACATCCATTGCCTGCCGGCCGGAACGACGCTCACCGTCGATGCCAGCGGCCCGGGCATACCGCAGCGCTACTACGACGTCGCCGAGGCGCTCGCGGTGCGCGCACAGACTGCCGGCCACGACGTGAGAGATGCACGCCGGCGCCTTGCCGACGCGGTGCGCGATTCGGTGCGCCACCATGTGGTGGCCGACGTGCCGGTGGCGGTATTCCTGTCGGCCGGTCTCGATTCCGGGGCGCTACTCGGCACGATGGCCGGATTGGGGGCCGGACCGGGTGCGCAATCGGTCTCGGCCGTCACGCTTGCTTTCGCGGAGTTCAAGGGGTTGCCGGTCGACGAGGCGCCGCTCGCCGGCGAGGTCGCTCGCCGCTACGGCGCCCGGCACATCGTGCGCGCCGTCGATCGCGCCGAGTTCGAGGCGGATCTGCCGGCGATCCTCGATGCCATGGACCTGCCTACGATCGACGGCATCAACACCTGGTTTGTCGCCAAGGCAGCTCATGAGGCGGGCATCAAGGTGGCGCTGAGCGGGCTGGGCGCGGACGAGTGCTTCGGCGGCTACCCGTCCTTCGTTGACGTGCCGAAGAGCGTGCATTGGCTGCGGCCGCTGTCATGGCTCCCCGGTGTCGGCACTCTCGCGCGGCGGGGGCTGTCGATGGCGATCAGCGCGGGACTTGGCCTGCATCCCAAGGCGGCCGGCGTGCTGCAGTATGGCGGCAACTGGGCCGGCGCCTATCTCCTGCGCCGCAGCGTCTACATGCCATGGGAACTGGGCGAATTGCTCGATCCCGCATTGGTCGAGGATGGCTTGCGCCGTCTTGCGCCGCTCAGCCGTATCGCCGCATCGC
>JADHLS010000012.1 GCA_016780605.1 Reyranella sp. | reverse complement strand
GCCTCGACGAGCTGATCCCCATCCAGAACGCGGCGATGGACGACCGCACCGTCATCGAATGGGACAAGGACGATCTCGACGCGCTCAATATCTACAAGGTCGACGTGCTGGGGCTCGGCATGCTGACCTGCCTGCGCAAGAGCTTCGACCTGATCGAGAAGCATTACGGCGAACGCAAGACTCTCGGCATGACGGACGAGGATCCTGCCGTCTACGACATGCTGTGCAAGGCCGAATCCGTCGGCGTGTTCCAGGTCGAAAGCCGGGCGCAGATGTCGATGTTGCCGAGGCTGAAGCCGCGCAAGTATTACGACCTCGTCGTCGAGGTGGCGATCGTGCGGCCCGGCCCCATCCAGGGCGGCATGGTCCATCCCTATCTCAAGAACCGGGCCGACCCCAGCAAGGTCACCTATCCCAAGCCGGAGCTCTACAACATCCTGAAACGCACCCTGGGCGTGCCGCTGTTCCAGGAGCAGGCGATGCAGATCGCCATCGATTGCGCGGGCTTCAAGCCGGAGAAGGCTGACAAGCTCAGACGCGCCATGGCGACCTTCCGCCGGGCCGGCACGATCCACAAGCTCAAGAGCGATTTCATCGAGGGCATGGTGGGCAACGGCTACGAGCGCGAGTTCGCCGAGCGCTGCTTCAAGCAGATCGAGGGCTTCGGCGAATACGGCTTCCCGGAAAGCCACGCCGCCAGCTTCGCCATCCTGGTCTACGATTCCTCGTGGGTGAAACACTACTACCCCGAGGTCTTCGCCGCCGCTTTGCTCAACTCCCAGCCGATGGGCTTCTATGCCCCCGCCCAGCTCGTGCACGACGCCCGCGAAAACGGCGTCGAGGTACGGCCGCCGGACGTCAATGCCAGCGACTGGGATTGCACCCTGGAGCCAAGCGCCAGCAACCGCTGCGCCTTGCGGTTGGGTCTGCGCCAGGTCACCGGCCTCGCCGAGGACGACGTCAAACGCATGATCGAACGCCGCACCGAGCCCTATCGCGATCCGGCCGACCTGTGGCGCCGCTCCGGTCTCAACAAACGCCAGATCGTGGCCCTGGCCCGCGCCGACGCGTTCGCCTCGCTCGGCCTGTCGCGCCGCGACGTGCTATGGGCCGTGCGCGGTTTCTCCGACGCCCATCTGCCGCTGCTCGATGGCCCCCTCCATGGTCCGCAGGAGCTGCGCGACCTCGAACCCAGGGTCGCCCTGCCGTCACTCACGCTCGGCGAACAGGTGGTCGACGATTACGGCTCGATCTCCATGTCCCTGCGCTCCCATCCCCTGAAGCTGCTGCGGCCGCGCCTTGCCGAACGCGGCGTGTCGCCGACGGAGGTGCTGAAGGAGTCCCGGAACGAGGACGAGTTCGTCCTGGCCGGACTTGTTTTGGTGCGCCAGCGGCCGGGCACCGCCTCGGGTGTCGTGTTCGTCACCCTTGAGGATGAGCACGGCATCGCCAACCTCGTGGTCTGGCCCAAGGTCTTCGAGGCCCACCGCCGCATCGTCATGGGCTCGCGCCTGCTCGCCGTGCGCGGTTTCGTGCAACGTGAAGGCTTGGTAATCCATCTCGTCGCCGAGGAGCTATGGGACTGGTCGGCCGAGCTCGATTCCATTTCGGAGATCGACGAGGACTTCCGTCTGACCCATGGCCGCGGCGACCAGGTGCGCACCGACCGACCCGACCCGCGCGCACATCTGCCGGTTCCCGAGGCCAACGCCACACGCCATCGCGTCAAGAAACCCGCGGCCGCCTCCAAATCCCCCAAGGCTGGCTACGACCGCAGCCGCATCCATCTCGACCGGCCCAAGATCAAGATCGCGTCACGGGATTTCCATTGATGAAGTTCGGCATTCACCACGCGTCCTGGCTCGACTCTCCCGATCCGGCCGAGATATTCGAAACGACCAGGGCGAAGGCGCAGTGGGCGGAAGACCACGGCTTCACCTGGTTCTCGGTGATGGATCACATGATCCAGATTCCCGGCGTTGGGCCGCCCCAGGAACCTATCCTCGAAGGCTGGACCGTGCTGGCCGGGCTCGCCGCCGCCACCCGCCGCATCCGCCTTGCCACCCTCGTGACCGCGGTCGGTTATCGCAATCCCGCGCTTCTCGCCAAGATCGCGGCCAGCGTCGATATCATCAGCCGGGGCCGCCTGACGCTCGGTATCGGCGCCGGCTTCTTCGAGGATGAATACCGGCAATACGGCTGGGCGTTTCCGCCCAAGGCGGCAACCCGCATCCGGCAGATGGAAGAAGCGGTCGAGCTGATCCTGAAGATGTGGACCGAGCCGCGCACGACCTTCCATGGCCGCTACTTCCAGGTCGAGGACGCCATCCTCGAGCCCAAGCCGGTACAGAAGCCGCCTCCGGTGATGATAGCGGGTGGCGGCGAACAGATGACCTTGCGCGCCGTCGCGCGCCTGGCCGATGCCAGCAACCTCGCCCGCAGCGACGTTGCGGAGACACGGCACAAGCACGCCGTGCTGCGCCAGCATTGCGACGACCTGGTTCGCGATTACGACAGGATCGAAAAGACCCTCGTCCTGCGCTGGATGCTGGCTCGAGACGAGGCAGCCCTGGCGGCCAAGCGCGAGCGCCTGGTGCCCCGCGGGACGTCGCCCGGCTTCGTCGGCACGGTGTCCCAGGCCATCGACCTGATGGGGCAATACCGGGACGCCGGCATCGATCTGATGATCCACAGCGACGGACTGCACGACGTCGAGAGCCGCGAGCTCCTTGTCTCCGATGTCATGCCGCACTTCACCTGATCTCGTGCGATCGGATCACGCGATCGAGAATCGATTCTGCCTGCCTCGTGTCTTGGCAAACCGCCGGATTCGATCGTCATGTGTCACAAATGGGCAGGCAAGACCGATGGCGCTTACGATGAGTAGTCGATCAGCGGGATCGCGATGCTCCAAGTGATGCAGATCATAGGCGCGCGCCGCAGTCGCATGATCGAGCGCCACAGCCTGCAACCCTGGCCTGCCCAGAAACCGATCAGCCCATTCATTCACCGGCAGGTCGAGCTCGATATGGCCCTTATCGACGAGCATCGCAATTTCCCACACGCTCACAGCACTGAGGAATATTCGGCCGCCTTCCTTCCATGCCGTTTCGATCGTTCGACGTGTCGCATCGCCCAGTCGCTCGTCACCGCTATCGAGCCACAACGCAATGTGGGTATCGAGCAGCAGGTCGGTCACCGGCGAATCTCGCGCCCGGTTTCAGCATCCATTTCGTCATCCAGTACCGGCCGCGTAAGGTCGACGCCCCGGCGGACCTTCACGGAGCCGGGATGGGCACCAAACAACGACTGTGCCCGCGCGTTCTCGGCAAGAAGTCGGCGGACAGCCGTCGCAACCAACTCGGTCTTGTTGCCGCCCGTCATTTCGTCGGCTGCCTTCTCGATGAGAGCAACGACATCGGGACGATTGATTGTCACGACGCTGGCCATCGTCATCTCCATTGATGAGATCATTAGTGACATAATGAAAATAGGTTGGAAATTCAAGAACTCAAGACAACCTTGTCGCCTCGTCGATCAGCTCCTGGGCGGCGATGTCGAGCAGCTCGTCCTCGGCGGTGCCGTCGAGTACGCGTTCCTTGCCAATCTCCAGCAGCACCGGCACAGCGAGCGGCGAGATGCGGTCGAGCCTTCGGTAGTCGATGCGTCCCTTGACGCGGCGCAGCAGCTCACCCAGGCGGCGCAGGTCGGCGAGCTGCCAGGCGGCGTCCTGGCGGGTAGCGCGCAGGAGGATGTGGTCGGGCTCGTGCTTGCGCAGCGCGTCGTAGATCAGGTCCGAGCTGAAGGTGACCTGGCGGCGCGACTTCTCCTCGCCCGGGAAGCGCCGCTCGATCAGCCCCGCGATCACCGCGACGTTGCGGAACGAGCGGCGCAGCATGGTCGATTCGTCCATCCAGGCTTCCAGGTCGTCGCCCAGCATGTCCTCGTCGAAGAGCTGGTCGAGCTGTTGCTTGGTCGGCGGGCGCAGCCCCCAGATGCCGAGCACATAGTCGGTGGCCACGAACCCCAATGGCTTCAGCCCCATGCGCTCCATGCGGCGCGTCAGCAGCATGCCCAGCGTCTGGTGCGCGTTCCTGCCCTCGAAGCAGTAGGCGACGATGAACTGTTTGCTGCCGCGCGGGAATCCCTCGATCAGCAGCCGGTTGCCGGCGGGCAAGGTCGAGCGGATGCGCTGCACGCGCAACCATTCACGGACCTCGGGTGGGAGCTTGGGATGACGCGACGGGTCCTGCAGGATGCCGCGCACCCGCTCGGCCAGGAACGTCGAGAGCGGCAGCCGTCCGCCGCCATAAGCCGGCACCTTGGGATCGCCGCCGCTCGCGGGCGAACATTGGGCGACAAGCTCCTTCACGCCCTCGAAGCGCAGCAGGCGGCCGCCGAAGACGAAGGTGTCGCCCGGCACCAGGCCCTGGATGAAGGCCTCCTCGACCTCGCCCAGCATCGGCCCGCGCTTCATCTTCACCTTGATCAGCGGCAACTCGACGATCGTGCCGACATTCATGCGGAACTGCCGCGCCACCAGCGGCGAGGCCAGCATCCAGCGCCCGTCGGGCAGCTGCTTCAGCCGATGCCAGCGCTCGTAGGCCGCCAGCGCATAGCCGCCGGTGGCGACGAAGTCGAACGTGTCGTCGAAGTCCTTGCGCGGCAGTTCTCGGTAGGGCTGCGTCGTCAGCACTTCCTCGTAGAGCTGGTCCCGGTCGATCGGCTGGGCGCAGGCGCAGCCGACGATGTGCTGGGCCAGCACGTCGAGACACGGAGGTCGCGGCGGATCGCCGTCGAGCTCGCGCGCCTCGACGGCCTCCAGTGCAGCCAGCGACTCCAGCACCTCGAAGCGATTGGCCGGCGCGATCATGGCGCGGCTGGGCTCGTCAAGCCGGTGATTGGCGCGGCCGATCCGCTGCATCAGGCGGCTCACACCCTTGGGCGCGCCCATCTGGATCACGAGATCGACATCGCCCCAGTCGATGCCGAGGTCGAGCGAGGAGGTCGCGACCACGGCGCGCAGCTTGCCCGCCGCCATCGCCGCCTCGACCTTGCGGCGCTGCTCGACGGCGAGCGAGCCGTGATGCAGGCCGATCGCCAGGTTCTCCTCGTTGATGCGCCACAGCCGGTCGAACACCAGCTCGGCCTGGGCGCGCGTGTTCACGAACACGATCGAGGTCTTGTGCTGGCGGATGATGTTGTAGACCTCGGGCACGGCGTGATGGCCCATGTGACCGCCCCACGGCAGGCGCTCCTGGGCATCGATGATCGAGACGACCGGCTGCGCGCCGGGCTCGCCCAGCACGATCTCGACCTCGTCCTTGACGGCCAGGAACTGCGCCAGCTCCGGCGGATCGGCGACAGTGGCCGAGAGGCCGACGAATCGGACGTGCGGCGCCAGGGTGGCGACACGCGCCAGGCAAAGCGCCAGGTGATGGCCGCGCTTGCTGGTGGCGAAGGAATGCAGCTCGTCGATGATCACGCATTTGAGGCTGGCGAAGAACTCGGCCGCATCCGGGTAGGAGAGCAGCAGCGCCAGCGATTCCGGCGTCGTCATCAGGAGATCGGGCGGCCGCTCGCGCTGGCGCAGGCGCCGGCTCTGTGGCGTATCGCCCGTCCGGCTTTCGGCGCGCACCGGCAGCGCCATCTCGGCGATCGGCATCTCGAGGTTGCGGCGGATGTCCGTGGCCAGCGCCTTCAGAGGCGAGATGTAGAGCGTGTGCAGCTCGCCCTTGCCCTTCTTGTGGGCGAGATCCTTGCCCGCCAGACGCCGCTCGGTGAGCTCGATCAGCGAGGGCAGGAACCCAGCCAGGGTCTTGCCGCCACCGGTCGGTGCGATCAGCAGCGCGCTCTTGTCCTGTCGGGCGAGGTCGATCAGGGCGAGCTGGTGCGGCCGCGGCGCCCATCCGCGGCTTTCGAACCAGCGTGAAAACAGGTCGGGAAGACCCATATCTCGCCGGTAGGATGCATCAGCTTCAATGACCGACACGCTCGATCCTCGCTCCTGGCTCTATCCCACGCCGCGCGGCCTCTACTGCAAGCCCGGCGACTTCTACATCGACCCGGCGGTCGCCGTGCCGCGGGCGGTGATCACCCACGGACATGGCGACCATGCCCGCCCCGGCCATCGCGCCGCCCTCGCCACGCCCGAGACGCTCGCCATCATGCGCGCGCGTTTCGAGGATATGCCTGATACCCAGCAGCAGCCGCTGAAATATGGCGAAAGCGTGCAGATCGGCGAGGTCGATGTCGAGCTCGCACCCGCCGGTCATATTCTCGGTTCCGCGCAAGCAGTGCTCGCATATCGGGGCCAGCGCATCGTCGTGTCGGGCGACTTCAAGCGCCGGCCCGACCCGACCTGCCCGCCCTTCGAGCCGATCCCCTGCGATGTTTTCATCACCGAGGCGACGTTCGCACTGCCGGTGTTCCACCATCCCTCCGACATGGGCGAGATCGGCAAGCTTCTGCGCTCGGTCGCGACCTTTCCCGAACGGACTCATCTGGTGGGAGTCTATGCGCTGGGCAAGTGCCAGCGCGTCATCAGGCTGTTGCGCGCCGCCGGCTGGGACAAGCGCATCTGGTTGCATGGCGGCCTCATGGCCCTCTGCAAGCTCTACCAGGAGCAGGGCGTCGATCTCGGCGACATCGCCCATGTCGGCGATGCCATCCTGGAGACCTTCCGCGGCGCCATCGTGCTCTGCCCGCCGTCGGCCCTGGCCGACCGCTGGTCACGGCGCTTCGCCGATCCGGTGCCGGCGGTGTGCTCGGGCTGGATGCGTGTGCGCGCCCGCGCCCGCCAGAGCGGCGCCGAGTTGCCGCTGGTGATCTCCGACCACGCCGACTGGGGCGAGCTCTGCCAGACGCTGAAGGACGTCGGCGCGCCCAAGGTCTGGGTGACGCACGGCCGCGAGGAGGCGCTGGTGCACATGGCGCGCTCGATCGGCATCGATGCCGAGGCGCTGCATCTTGCCGGCCGCGACGAGGAGGACGGCTAGTGCAGGCCTTCGCCGCCCTGCTCGATGCGCTCTCCTACCAGCCGGCGCGCAACGCCAAGCTGCGCCTGATCGAGACCTATTTGCGTGAGACCCCCGACCCCGACCGCGGCTGGGCGCTGGCCGCGCTCACCGGCGGGCTCGACTTTCCCGCCGCCAAGCCCGCCCTGCTGCGCGGCTTCGGCGAGGACAAGATCGGGCCCGAGCTGTTCCACTGGTCGTACGACTATGTCGGCGATCTTGCCGAGACGCTGTCCCTGATCTGGGAGACCGGTCCCGATGCGGGCCCGCCGCCGACCCTGGGCGAGGTCGTCGATACCCTGCAGCGCGCGACCAAGATGCAGACGCCGGCCATCCTCAAGCGCTGGCTGGATGCCCTCGACGCCACAGGCCGCTGGGCGCTTCTGAAGTTGCTGACGGGCGCGCTACGCGTCGGCGTGTCGGCCCGGCTCGCCAAGCAGGCCGCAGCCAATATCGGCAACAAGTCCGTCGACGAGGTGGAGGAGATCTGGCACGGCCTCACCCCGCCCTACCGGCCGCTGCTCGACTGGCTGCTGCACGACGCGCCCAAACCCAGCACCAACGCCGGCGGCGCCTTCCTGCCGCCGATGCTCGCCAATCCGATCGAGCGCGCCGAGCTCGAGGCGCTCGATCCCGCGCACTTCCGCGCCGAGTGGAAGTGGGATGGCATCCGTGTCCAGGTCGCGGCCTCGGGCGGCGTGAAGCGCCTCTACAGCCGCGCCGGCGAGGACATCTCGGCCGCCTTCCCCGACATTATCGAAGCCATCGACTTCGAAGGCGTGTTCGACGGCGAGCTCCTGGTGCGCCGCGACGAGACCGTGGCGCCATTCAACGACCTGCAGCAGCGGCTGAACCGCAAGGCCGTGACGCCCAAGATGCTGAAGGAGCACCCGGCGCATGTGCGGCTCTACGACGTGCTGTGGCTCGAGGGCGAGGATCTGCGCGCGCTGAGCTTCGACCAGCGGCGGGCCCGACTGGAGGCGTGGAACGCCGAGAAGCCGCGCGCCCGCTTCGACGTCTCGCCTTTGGTCATCTTCACCGACTGGGCCCATCTCGCGACCTTGCGCGAACAAATGACGAGCGACGGCATCGAGGGGCTGATGCTGAAGCGCGGCGACTCCGCCTATCTTGCCGGCCGTCCCAAGGGCCCGTGGTTCAAGTGGAAGCGCGATCCCATGCTGGTCGACTGCGTGCTGATGTACGCCCAGCGCGGCCACGGCAAGCGCAGCTCGTTTTATTCCGACTACACGTTCGGCTGCTGGCGCGAGGCCGACGGCAAGCGCGAGCTGGCGCCGGTCGGCAAGGCCTATTTCGGCTTCACCGACGAGGAGCTGCGCTGGCTCGACAAATGGGTGCGCGACCACACCACCAACCGGTTCGGGCCGGTCCGCGAAGTCGCCCCCGAGCTGGTGCTGGAGATCGCCTTTGACGGCATCGCCCGCTCGACCCGTCACAAGTCCGGCGTCGCCATGCGCTTCCCCCGGATCAATCGCATACGGACTGATAAACCAGCCGCCGAGGCGGATACTATCGACAGCCTTGTCCGTCTCATGCCATGACTTACCGATGGTTGAGCACTCGCCCGGCGCTCTGCCGCCGCAAACCCACATCCGGCCGATCAAGGAGCGCGTCCAGCACGGCCGCGCCCTGCGCGAGCACCTGCCGCGCCGGCATCACGCCGCCTGGAAGGCGCCGGCCAACCGGCGCGACCCGATCGATATCCTGATCGAGCAGGGCAAGTCGCGACTGCCCGATCTGCTGCCCGAACGCTATGCGCGCATGAAGGCCACGCCCTTCACCTTCCTGCGTGGCGCCGCCGCCGTCATGGCGGCCGACCTCGCCGGCACGCAATCGAGCGGTCTGCTCGTGCAGGCCGCCGGCGACTGTCACTGCCTGAACTTCGGCGGCTTCGCCACGCCGGAGCGGCGGCTGGTGTTCGACATCAACGATTTCGACGAGACCGCAGTGGCGCCCTGGGAGTGGGACGTCAAGCGCCTGGCCGCGAGCTTCGCCGTGGCCACGCTCGGCCAGCTCGACAAGCCGGCGCGGGCCGAACTCGCCGGCATCGTGGCGCGCAGCTATCGCCGCACCATGGCCTCGGTCGCCGGGCTGACGGTGCTCGATGCCTGGTACCTCGGGCTCGAGCTCGACCGCCGGGTCGCGGCCGAGCAGGTCGGCATCGACGAACGCGCCATGCGCAAGGCCCAGAACGCGCGCACCCATCCGATCGAGATCGCACCCGTCACCCACCGCCGCAGCGGCGGCGTGCATCGCATCGAGGACGACCCCGAGCATGGCGTCTTCCATCCGCCGCGCGCCGAACTGGCCGCCTTCGAAGGCAGGCTGCGGGCCATGCTGGTCGACTACGCCGCCTCGCTGACGCCGTCGCGCCGCACGCTGCTGGCGCGCTATCGCTTTGCCGATGCCGCCTACAAGGTGGTGGGCGTGGGCGCTGTCGGCACGCTCTGCGGCGTCATCTTGATGGTGTCGGGCGATGGCGAGGCGCTGCACCTGCAGTTCAAGGAGGCGACGCACTCGGTGCTGGAGGCCTTCACCGCGCCCAGCCCCTACGCCCATCACGGCGAGCGCGTGGTGCGCGGCCAGCGGCTGCTGCAGGCGGCGAGCGACATCCTGCTGGGCTTCGCCACCGGTCCCACCGGCCGGCATCTCTACGTGCGCCAGCTGCGCGACGCCAAGGTGAGCCCGCGGGTCGAGGGCATGTCGGCCCGCAACTGGCGCCGCTATGCCGAGACTTGCGGCGAGGTGCTGGCACGGGCGCATGCCCGCACCGCGGACGCGGTCGTGATGTCGGCCTATCTCGGCTCCAGCGAGGCGTTCGACGAGGCGATCGGCACCTTCGCCGTCGGCTATGCGCGACAGACCGAAAAAGACCATTCCGCCCTGCTGAAAGCCTTGAAAAGCGGGCGTTTGCCGAGCCGAAAGGCCGGTTCCCCTTCGCCGTTTGGGGTCGAAAAGCCGGCCAAGGCATCCTAGATTACAGGACGATGATCGACCCGTTTGGCCGCCACATTAGCTACCTGCGCGTCTCGGTGACGGACCGCTGCGACTTCCGCTGCGTCTACTGCATGGCCGAGGACATGACCTTCCTGCCCAAGGCGGAAGTGCTGTCGCTGGAGGAGCTCGAGCGGCTGTGCACCGCCTTCGTGCGTCGCGGCGTCAAGAAACTCAGGCTGACCGGCGGCGAGCCCCTGGTGCGCAAGAACGTGATGTCGCTGATCCGCGGGCTCGGCCGCCATCTCGACAGCGGCGCGCTGGAGGAGCTCACCCTCACCACCAACGGCAGCCAGCTCGCCAAACACGCCAGGGACCTGGCGGCGGCGGGCGTGAAGCGGCTCAACGTGTCGATCGACACGCTCGACAGGGAGAAGTTCCGCGAGCTGACGCGCTGGGGCGACCTCGACCAGGTGATGCGCGGGCTGGATGCGGCGCAGGACGCCGGCCTCAAGATCAAGATCAACGCCGTGGCGCTGCGCGGCGTCAACGACGGCGAGTTCGGTGACCTGATCCGCTGGACCCACGGCCGCGACATGGACCTGACCTTGATCGAGGTCATGCCAATGGGCGAGATCGGCGATGCCACTCGGCTCGACCAGTACCTGCCGCTGTCGCTGGCGCGGGCCGAGATCGCCAAGCAGTTCACCCTTTCAGAGACCGACTATCGCACCGGCGGACCGGCGCGCTACTTCACGGTCGAGGAAACCGGCGGACGGCTCGGCTTCATCACGCCGCTCACCCACAATTTCTGCGAAAGCTGCAATCGCGTGCGCCTTACCTGCACCGGCACGCTCTATATGTGCCTGGGCCAGGTGGATGCGGCCGATTTGCGGGCGCCGCTGCGCGCGTCGGAGAGCGACGAGGTCCTCGACCGCGCCATCACCGAGGCGATCGCGCGCAAGCCCAAGGGCCACGACTTCATCATCGACCGCCGCCACACCGGTCCCGCCGTGCCGCGTCACATGAGCGTCACGGGCGGCTGAACAGGACGTCTAGGACTGCGGCCCTGCCTGCGAACCCGCTGACTTGACCTGCGCCCGCCGCACCGCCTCGCGGTGTGAGATGTACATGGCGCTGCCGAAGATCACCGCCGCGCCGACGAAGGTCCAGGCGTCGGGCGTCTGGAAGAACAGGAAGTAACCCAGGAGCGTGTTCCAGATCAGGGACAGGAAGCCGATCGGCTGCAGCAGCGTGATGTCGGCCAGCTGATAGCCGCGCTGCTGGCAGATGTGGCCAACCGTGCCGCAAAGGCCCGCCGCCAGGAACCACAGCAGGTCCGTCCAGGCCGGCGTCTGCCAGAACCAGATGGCAAGCGGCGCGGCGCAGATCACGATTACCAGGTTCTGCCAGATCACGATGGTGTTGGCCGAATCGGTCCTGGCCAGCGCCTTGGAGATCAGGTTCGAGGCCGAGAAGATCGGCGTCGAGATCAGGACGCAGATGACGCCGAGATGCAGCGCCGAGAAGCCCGGCCGGATGATGATCATGGCGCCGATGAAGCCCACGATGACGGCAAGCCATCGGCGCAGCCGCACGTCCTCGCGCAGGAACAGCGCGGCGCCGATGGTGACGAAGATCGGGCCGGTGAAGCCGAGCGCGGTGATCTCGGCCAGTGTCGTGAGCGGTAGGGCCACGAACCACAACATCATGCCCACGGTATGGATGGCGCCACGCGAGACGTGCAGCCCCAGCCGATTGGTGCGCAGCGATCGATAAAGGCCCAGCCGCAACACGATCGGTAGCAGGAACATGGCGCCGAACAGATAGCGCAGGAACGCCATGACGATGGAATTGAGATGTTGCGCGGGGATCAGCGTGAAGACGTTCAGCAGCGCGAACACTACTCCCGACAGGGCGACCCAGAGAATTCCGCGCAGATTGGGCGACAGCGCCAGCCAGCGAGCGACGAGAGAAGACACGTTGTGACTATGTCACGCCGTCTGCAACGCTGCACGCGTCACCGCATTTTCGTTTCGAAAAGCAGCCTTCAGGCTTCGCCGACTGCCTCGCCGTCGTCCTGCACGGTCGGGATGGTGTAGCTGCCGTCGCGCAACGCCGACACCCGCTCGACCAGCTCCTCGATGTAGGGATCGTGGATGTGCATGGCGCGTGCGTGTGCCGCGGTGTTCGCGAGATAGTCGCGGCAGGCGCCGCGGCGGCCCTCGGCGAAAGCGATGTGATGCGCCTTGCGCTCGATCGGCAGGTCGCCGCAATACTGGCAGTGCGCGGTATCGATCACGAAGGTCACGGCGGTCACGGTGCGGCCGTCACGCAGCTGCGTCGGCACCCATTGCGCCTGGTAGACGCCGGCCAACATCTCGCGATTCCACAGCAGCGCAAGCTCGCTCTCTACCTGCTCGGGCGACAGCCGATAGGCAATGCCTTCGCACGCCCCGCCGCGCTCGAGCGCCAGCATCAGTCCCGGCAGCTCCGGCGTTCCGCGGCCCATCGGCAGCCAGAAGCAGAACGAGCGCCGCCAGCCGTCGACCCTGGAGGGCTGCGCCTCTGCGAACTCGATGGCCGGATTCCACATCAGCGAGCCGTAGGCGAAGACCCACACCTCCTCGCCCGGTCGGTAGCGGTGCATCGCCTGCTTGAGCCTTGCCTCGCGCTGCTCGGATGACAGGAAGAAGTCGTATCCGGCCTTGCGCGCCTCCGCCACGATCTGGTCGATGTTCTCGGACGTGAGGTCCTCGCGCTTCAGCACGCCCCGCCCCTCACGCGCCGTAGACGATGGACATGGTTTCGGCGACGCAGGCCGGACGCTCCTGGCCCTCGACCTCGATCGTCACCTGATTGGTGAGCCGAACGCCGCCCTTATCCATCGCATCGGCCGCCAGCAGCTTGGTGCGCGCGCGCACGCGCGACCCGGCCGGTACGGGACTGGTGAAGCGCACCTTGTTGCAGCCGTAGTTGATTCCGTTGCGCACGTTGTTGATGTGCGAGATCTGGTGACTGAGCATCGGTATGAGCGACAGCGTCAGGTAGCCGTGGGCGATCGTCTTGCCGCCCGGCATGTCCTTCTTGGCTCGCTCGACGTCGACATGAATCCACTGGTGATCGCCCGTCGCTTCCGCGAACTGATTGATCCTGTGCTGTGAAACCTCGACCCAGTCGCTGACCCCAATTTCCTGGCCCACATATTTGTGCATTTCGTTCGGGTGGGCGGGTTCCCTCTTGGCCATTTTCCCTAACCTCGGCAGTGCTTTATGCCTTGTCTTTGCAAGATACCATGAAACGCCTGGTCCGCGGACAACTCTCTATCCCCCAGAGAACCCCCATGCCCGCGGTGCGATCATAGTGCAGTGGCGCCCGACGCCGACCTCCAATCGGGTGCCATTTGTTGCGATTGGGTCCCATTTGTATCGTCGCGTGCTTTTGCCCATCATGCACTCCACAAGAATGCACATGAGGGGAGCCCGGATGGCGTATGAAACGGTGCTGTACGACGTCGCCGATAGAATTTGTACAATTACCCTCAACCGCCCGGATAAACTGAACGCCTGGACCCGTCAGATGCATGTCGACCTCAAGGACGCCATGCACACGGCAGGGGCCGATCCTGAGGTCCGTGTGATCATTCTCACAGGTGCCGGCCGCGGTTTCTGCGCCGGCGCCGATATGGGCGGCCTGCAGGCGATCGGCGCCGGCGGCAGCGCGATTGCCGACCGCTCGACCAAGGCGACGCCGGCCCTGGAAGGCGCCAGCACACTGCCTGAATTCAAGATGAGCTACTCGTACTTCCCGGCCATCCCGAAATTCATCATCGCTGCGATCAACGGGCCGGCGGCCGGGCTGGGCTTCGTCATCTCGCTCTATGCCGATCTGCGCTTCGCCGCGCAATCGGCGGTGTTCACGACGGCCTTCGCCCAGCGTGGCCTGATTGCCGAGCACGGCGTCAGTTGGCTGTTGCCGCGTCTGGTCGGCCTGCCGGCGGCGATGGATCTCCTGTGCTCGGCCCGCAAGTTCCGCGCGCCCGAGGCGCTGTCCCTCGGGCTGGTGAGCCGCGTGATCCCTGACGACAAGCTGACGTCCGAAACCAGGGCCTATGCCGCACTGCTGGCCAACACCGTCTCGCCGCGCTCGGTCGCCGTCATGAAGCGGCAGATCTGGGAGGCGGAGTTCCAGACCCTGGCCGAGGCCACGACCCAGGCCAACCACGAGATGGAGCTGTCCTTTCTGACCGCCGACTTCAAGGAAGGCGTGGCGCATTTCCTGGAGAAGCGCGCGGCGCGGTTTACCGGGAAGTAGTCTTGCCGGACCGCGGGCCTCCAGGCCCGCTCATGATTCTTTCGGACCGCCGGCTTCCGGCCGGCTTATGATTAATGATGCCGGCTGGAAGCAGGCGGTCCGGAAGGGCATGGCATGAGCGGGCCTGGAGGCCCGCGGTCCGGCAAGACCTAAACCTTTTCCGTCTCGCTGGCCCGCGGCTGCCAGGTCATCAGGCGGCGCTCGACCGCGCCCACCGCGGCGTCGAGCGCCAGCGCGAAGGCGGTCAGCACCAGGATGCCCGCGAACACCGTGTTGATGTCGAAGGTGCCTTCGGCCTGCAGGATGAGATAGCCGACGCCGCGCGATGAGCCGAGATACTCGCCGACCACGGCGCCGACGAACGCCAGGCCCACGGCATTGTGCAGGCTCGCGAACACCCAGCTCATGGCCGACGGCAGATAGATCGAGCGCAACAGCTGACGGCGCGAGGCGCCCAGCATGCGGGCATTGGCGATCAGGTTGGGGCTGACCTCGCGCACGCCCTGGTAGACGTTGAAGAACACTACGAAGAACACCAGGGTGACGCCCAGCGCCACCTTCGACCAGATGCCGAGTCCGAACCACACCGCGAAGATCGGCGCCAGCACGACGCGCGGCATGGAGTTGAAGCCTTTGATGTAGGGATCCATCACCGCAGAGGCCGTGGGCGACAGCGCCAGCCACAAGCCGATCACCAGTCCGACTGCCGCGCCGATCAGGAAGCCCAACGCCGTCTCGAGCAAGGTGATGGCGAGATGGCCGAAGATCTCTCCGGTCGCGAACCAGTCGACGATGACCCAGAAGACCTTCTGCGGCTCGCCGAAGAAGAAGGCCGCTCGGTTGGCCTTGTCGAAGTAGAACGGCGGGATGAGCCCGGGCGCCGTCATGACGTACCAGAATACCACGAGCAGGCAGACGACCAGAATCTGAAGCGCTCGCAATCTCGTCATGCCGCCTTCTGCGCTGCGTAGGCTTTCAGCACCTCCTCTTTCATCGCCGCCCAGATCTCGCGATGCAGCGCCAGGAAACCCGGCGTCATGCGGATCTCCGACACATCGCGCGGCCGGGGCAGGTCGACCTTGAAATCCCCGATCGGGCGGGTCGCCGGTCCGGCCGACAGGACGACAACGCGATCGGAGAGCGCGATCGCCTCCTCGAGATCGTGGGTGATGAACAGCACGGATTTCTTGTCTTCCGCCCACAGCGCTAAAAGCTCGTTCTCCATGAGCTGGCGCGTCTGCACGTCGAGCGCCGAAAACGGCTCGTCCATCAGCAGGATGTCGGGGCTCAGGATCAACGTCTGGGCCAGGGCCAGCCGCTTGCGCATGCCGCCCGACATCTGGTGCGGATAGCGATCGCCGAAGCCCGACAGGCCGACACGACGAAGCCATGCCTCGCCCTGCATCACGGCTTCGCTGCGCGGCACGCCCCTGAACTCGAGGCCCGCGATCACATTGTCGAGGCCAGTCCGCCACGGCATCAGCGCATCGGCTTGGAACATGTAGCCGGCACGCCGGTTGACGCCGTTCTCGGCGATCAGCCGATCGCCGAACACCGACACCGTTCCTTGCGAGGGTGCGAGCAGCCCGGCCGCGATATTGAGCAACGTCGACTTGCCGCAGCCGGTCGGTCCCACGACCGACACGAACTCGCCCTTGGCAACGGTGAGCGAGGCATCGGCGACGGCGGTATAGGCCTCGCCGCCGTCACGGGCGGCGAAGCGACAAGTAATTTTCTCCAGCGCGAGCGCCGGGACGCCGACGCTCATCAGCTGCGCTTGCCGGCGCGGGCGGCGAACTCGTTGGTCCACGTGTCGGCGAGCTTGATGCTGGCCGGCTTGATGGCGGGATCGCCCTCGGCCAGGAATTTCAGGCAGTTCTCGGGGCCGCCAGCCGGCATCTGGCCGTCGGGCGAGATCGTGTCGCGCACGGCAGCGAAGGCCTTCTCATAGAGCGCCTTGTCGCCCAGCAAGTAGGCCTCCGGCACGGACTTGGCGACATCCGCGGGATCGGCCGTCTGCAGCCACTGGTCGGCGCGCACGATCGCCGCCGCCAGCGCCTGTGTGGTGTTCGGCATCTTCTTCAGGAGATCAGGCTGGGCATAGAGGCAGGCGGCGGGAAAGGCGCCCCCGAACAGTTCCTGGTTGCCCTTCATGGTCCGGGTGTCGACCATGATCTTGATCAGCTTCTTGTCCTCGAGAATGGTGACCGCGGGATCGGACTGCGACACGCCGTCGACCTCGCCCTTCTCGATCGCCGCCACGACCGAGGCTCCAGCACCGACGCCGATCGCCACGATATCGGTCGGCTTGAGCCCACCCTTGGCGGCCCAGTTGTTGACCAGCATGTGGGTCTGCGAGCCGGGCGCCGTCACGCCGAACTTCATGCCCTTGATGTCGGCCGGTCCTTTGACCTTGGCGGCGACGTCATTGCGTAGGCCGATGGCGAGTTGCATGCCGCGGCCGATCAGGGCGAAGCCCACGATGTCCTGGCCGCGCTGCTGCATGCGGATGGTGTGCTCGTAGGCGCCGGCGACCACGTCGGCACTGCCGCCCATCAGGGCCTGCAGCGACTTGGCGCCGCCCTGGAAGTCGTTGATCTCGACGTCGAGGCCGGCCTCTTTGAAGTAGCCCTTGGTCTCGGCAATGGTTACCGAGAGGTAGTAGAGCGCCGACTTGCCGCCGACCGCCAGCACCACCTTGGTCTTCTCCGGCTTGGTCCCGCCTTGCGCCCGAGCAACGTAGGGCGCCGCCACCAACCCCGGGGCTGCAGCCAGAATCGTCCGACGCCGCATCTGCAGCTTGTTCATTGTTTCCTCCTGAAGCGATTATTGGCGGCGAGATTGCCGCATGGTCCGGCGGGCAGCAACCTACTTGAACGGGCGCTCCTTCCACCACGGATAGTAGGACGGCATGTCCGTAGTCACCTTCATCGGGAACCGCGCCGGGCGCTTCTCGAGGAAGGCGGTCACGCCCTCCTTCACGTCGGCCGATTTGCCGCGGGCATAGATGCCCTTGGAATCAACCTTGTGCGCCTCCATGGGATGATCGGCGCCCATCATCTTCCAGATCATCTGCCGGTTCAGCGCCACCGAGACCGGCGCGGTGTTGTCGGCGATCTCACGCGCCAGCGCGTAGGCCGCCGGCAACAGCTCCTCGGGCTTGTGGACCGAGCGCACCAGGCGGCCGTTCAGCGCTTCCTCGGCAGAGAAGACGCGGCCCGTCATCACCCATTCCAGCGCCTGCTGCGGCCCGACAAGGCGCGGCAGGAACCAGCTCGAGCAGGCCTCCATGACGATGGCGCGCCGGGTGAACACGAAGCCATAACGCGCCGCCTCCGAAGCCAGCCGCACGTCCATAGCGAGCTGCATGGTGATGCCGACGCCGACGGCAGGGCCGTTGCAGGCGGCGATCGTGGGCTTCAGCGAATCGTAGAGTCTCAGCGTGAACAGGCCGCCGCCGTCACGATGGCCATCGAGCCCGGGATCGACCGGTCCGCGATTCTCCGCGTTGAAGGTGTTGGCGCCGCCGGAGAGATCGGCTCCCGCGCAGAAGCCGCGGCCGGCGCCGGTGAAGACCACGGCGCGCACATCGTCGTCGCGGTCGGCGCGATCCATGGCGTCGAGCAGCTCGGACAGCATCTTGCCGGTGAAGGCGTTGAGCTTGTCGGGCCGGTTCAGCGTGATGGTGAGGATGCCGGCCCTGGCTTCGTACTTGATCTGCTCGTAGTTCATTGTTCCCCTGACGGCTACACCGTCACCCCTGATTGATCAGAACGACGCCGCCCATGATCAGGGCGATGCCGCCGATCTGCTTGATGCCGAACGGCTCGCCGAAAAGGAAGTGGCCGAGCACTGCCACGATTGCATAGGAGAGCGACACACTGGGAAACGCGACCGACACCGGGATCTTGCGCAACGCCACGATGTAGAGAAAGGCGGCCGAGCCGTAGAGCGCGAGCCCGGCGAGCGTCGAGGGCCGCAGCACCTGGCTCACGAAATCGGGGGCGTCGGCACCGGCCTTGAGCAGCATCTGGCCTGCAATACCGGCCAGGATGCCGATGCCCAGCGCCACGTAGTAGATCGTCATCGTTCACAAGTCCCCATCAGTTGGTTCGCGGTGCGGCTGGCCGGCCGCGCGGGTATCGGCCTTGGGCCTCTCGACGTCCAGCCCGCCGTCGCCGCCGCTGCGAAAGACCTCGCGCACCAGGTACTGCGGCTTGCGATTGACGGCGAGGAACATGCGGCCGAGGTACTCGCCGATCAACCCGACCACCACGAGCTGCACGCCGGCCAGCACCAGCACCGCCACCATCAGCGATGCCCAGCCTTGCGGCGGCTTGTCGGAGACGATCGCCTCGACGATGGTGATGACGGCGGCAACCGCCCCCAGCGCGCCGAACCCCAGGCCGAACATCGTCGCGAGTCTCAGCGGCATCACCGAGAAATTCAGGAACATCGACAGCCACAGCCTTATGAGGCGGCGCAGCGTGTAGTTCGAGCGTCCTTCG
>JADHLS010000011.1 GCA_016780605.1 Reyranella sp. | reverse complement strand
ATCGCCGCAACATCAGCAACTCGAACGCCGACGCCCAGGCAGGCGCAGCGATGGCCCAGTGCAACGCTGGCAACTTCGACGTCGGCATCCCGGTCCTCGAGCAGATCCTCAGGGACAACAGGATCCAGCTGCCTCCGCGCACCTGATCATGTGACTCCGGCTCGTCCGGACGAAGAGGCGGCCTCCTCGCGGAGGCCGCCTTTTTTCATGGCCGCTCGGTTCGAAAGGCCAGTCGCGAACGGTTCCGCCGCGAAGCAACCCACAGCCGACTGCATGACCCGTGACCCAATGTGGGCAAATTCGCGCGCAGCACCGCGACATGGTCCTGTGGTAGGTCTGCCGCACCATGCAGAACTGGGCCACGCGACGACGGGCC
Source organism: Reyranella sp. (assembly GCA_016780605.1). Taxonomy (GTDB): domain Bacteria; phylum Pseudomonadota; class Alphaproteobacteria; order Reyranellales; family Reyranellaceae; genus Reyranella. The sequence continues at coordinate 18,426 of JADHLS010000011.1, read as the reverse complement.
ATCGAGGGCGGCCGACATTGGATGGGACGTGACGGTCCCTTTGCCCGCTGGCGTCACAAGCCCTTGGCCGTGGCCATGGGCATTGCCGGCGCATTGCTGAAACCCACGCCGGTCTACACCCGGGGACGGCGCAATGCGCTGGACCTGCGGCGGGTCGAGTTCGAGCTCGAGTTGCCGGGCCTGCCGGCGTCTTTCGACGGATATCGGATCCTGCATCTCAGCGACACGCATCTCGACTATTTTCCCGAACTCGTGCCGGCGGCGCGCTCGCTGCTGGCAGGCATCGAGGTCGACATGCTGGCGCTGACCGGCGACGTGCAGGGCCTGCATCGCAACCCGATCGAGCAGGCGACCGGCCTCCTGATGGAGGCTCTGCAGGACGTCCGTGTGCGCGGGCCGAGGCTGGCGGTGCTGGGCAACCACGATCCCATCGCCATGGCCGATGTGCTCGCCCGCGAAGGCTTTGAGGTCCTGATCAATCGCTCGGCAGTGCTCGAGCAAGGCGGCGACAGGCTGCGCGTCACCGGTCTGGACGACGTCAACAGCTTCTATACGGAGGCGGCGCAGCGCGCGCTCGGCGAGCATGAAGACGAGTTCCGCATCGCCCTGATCCATTCCCCGGAAGTTGCCGACGACGCCGATGCGGCAGGCTACGCGCTCTATCTCTGTGGCCATACCCATGGCGGCCAGATCTGCCTGCCGGGCGGGCGGCCGGTCATGACCCGGCTGCGGCGATGCCACCATGCCGCGAGCGGCCTGTGGCGGCAGGGCGACATGATCGGCTACACGAACCGGGGCCTGGGCGTCGCCGGACTGCCGCTGCGCTTCAACTCACGCGGCGAAGCCGCCGTTATCACGCTGCGGCGACCTGGTCGTTGAGCCGCCGGACGTGCGGCGCGCCTTCGCAAGGCTGGTAGCGCACGCCGCCCTTCATGATCCAGGTGAACCGCTTCCTGTCCTGCAGCAGGCGCACGTCCTTCAGCGGATCGCCGTCGACCAGCAGCAGGTCGGCAAGATAGCCCTGCTTGATCAAGCCGAGCTCGTGGCCGCGCTGCATGATTTCGCCGCCGGTGCGGGTCGCCGCCTGCAACACCTCGCTGGGGCTGAAGCCGAAGTGGGTCACGAAGTGGTGCAGGTCGCGGGCGTTGGTGCCCTGCGGATTGATTGAAAAGCCGTAGTCGCCGCCGATGACGATGCGGATGCCGCGTTTGCGCATCTCGTTGTGGGTGCGGCAGGTCGTCTCGAACTGGGGCATCAGCCGTTCGAGGTAGCGCCGGCCTTCGGCCGTGTTGTCGCCGCGCAGGCTCTCCAGGCGCGAGATCGTCAAGCCGATGGCAGGACCCGTGAACACCCGGTCCTTCGCCGCTTCCAGGAGGTCGAGCGCCTCCGCATCGGCGTAGTCGCAGTGATAGATCACGTCGACGCCGTGGCGCAGCGCACGCTTCACCGAGTCCGAGGCGCGCGCATGCGCAGCGGCGCGCCGGCCGGCCGTGTGGGCCGCTTCGACACCCGCCGCCACCTCCGCATCGGTCATGACCGCGGCGACTGCCGGCGCTGAATCGGTGCCGAGCTCGCCCGAGATGTTGAGTTTGATCATGTCGACGCCTTCACGGAGGCACAGGCGGGCCATCCGCCGGACCTCGTCGGGGCCGTCGACGGCGACGCCGAAGCTGTCCTGGTGGAGGTGCAGCTTTCGGCCGTCGCCCAGTCCGCCGGTGACGGTGAGCTCGGGGCTGGCGGCCAGCAGGCGCGGGCCCTCGGTCATGCCACGGTCGATGGCGTCGCGTACGGCGACGTCAAGCCGGATCTTGGCCGCCGCCGCCGAACAGGCGCTGGTGAAACCCGCCGAGAGGAGTTTTCGCGCCGCATCCATCGTCAGCAGCGCATGGTCCTCCGGCGGAAGCTCGCCCAACGCCGTGCCGCGCGGCGTGTCGACGAAGGAGAGATGCGCATGGCCCTCGACCATGCCCGGCATCAGGAACTTGCCGGCGGCGTCGATCCGCTCGGCGCCGTTCGATGCAACATTTTCATCCCGCGGTGCGACAGCGGCGATGCGCTCGTCTTCGATCAGCACCTTGCCGGGAAACGGCGGCGCGCCCGTGCCATCCCACACCATCGCTCCGTCGATCAGCAGGCGCATCGTTTCCTCCAGCTCGTTCTTGGACGGTATCCTAGCAGCAACAATCCGCGACCGCCTCGCCGGGCGGCGGAATTCCATTGCCCGGAAGGGTCGCCACTCCTAGCGTTTCCTCTAACGATCCCGTCGAGGGTCGAGCGCGGAGGAAACCATGGCTTCATCGAAGATCACGCGTCGTCGCGTTGTTGCCAGTACCGTTGCCAGTACCGTTGCTGCGTCGACGTTCGTTGCCGCGCCGTTCGTGCGCGGTGCCTATGCTGCAGGTAAGCTCACGATCGGCCTGTGGGACCACTGGGTGCCGGGCGCCAACGAGGCGTGCAAAGCCAACATCGATCAATGGGCGGCCAAGGAGAAGGTCGAGGTCCAGGTCGACTTCATCACCTCGCAGGGCAACAAGCTCCTGCTCACCAGCGCGGCCGAGGCGCAGGCCAAGTCAGGCCACGACATCTTTTCCCTCACAACCTGGCAGCCGGCGCGCTACGCCAATGTGCTGATACCGATGAACGACGTCATGGACGGGCTTCTCAAGGAGAACGGTCCAGTCAACAGCACCAGCGAATATCTCGGCAAGGTCGACGGCCGGTGGCTGGGTGTGCCGGCGACATGGGGCAGCCAGATCAAGGGCCCGTGCTCGCGCATCGACCTCATGAAGCAGCTCGCGGGTATCGACGTGCAGGAGATGTACCCCGCGGGCTTGCCACCCAAGGCCGACAACTGGACGTTCGACACCTTCCTCAAGGCCGCCGAGGCCTGCCACAAAGGCGGCTATCCCTTCGGCATCGGGCTCGGCACGACCGGCGACAACGTCGATACCGCGGGTGCGATCTTCAACGGCTTCGGCGCCATGCTGGTCGATGCCAAAGGCAACGTCACGGTAAGGAGTGACGCCGTGCGCCAGGCGCTGGACTACTACAAGCGGCTGGCCGCCGTCCTGCCGCCCGATGCGCCGTCATGGGACGACGCCTCCAACAACAAATGGCTGATCTCGGGCAAGGGCGCGATGATCATGAACCCGCCGTCGGCCTGGGCGGTGGCCAAGCGCGATGCGCCCAAGGTCGCCGAACAGCTGTGGACGCACGGTTTCGCCGCTGGCCCCAAGGGCCGCTTCGCGCCGTTCGTGCAGTTCTTCTGGAGCGTGTGGAGCTTCAGCAAGAACCAATCGGCGGCCAAGAGCCTGATCGTGCACCTCTCGCAACGCGCTTCGGCGGAGAAGATGGTCGGGGCGAGCGGCGGCTACGACCTGCCGCCGTTCGAGAGCTTCACGACCTTCAAGACCTGGGCCGAGGAAGCGCCGCCCAAGGGCACGCTCTACCACTATCCCAATCCGCACAAACACCAGATCCTGTCGGTGCCGGCCTTCCCGGCGCCGCACAAGATCGCCGAGCAGATCTCGGTGCAGGCGCTGCAGACGCAGATGGTGGTGCGCCAGATGAAGGGCGAGGCCATGGAGAAGACGCTGGCCTGGGCCGAGGGCGAGCTCGAAGGCTTCATGCGGAACTAGGCGTAGTCACCGACGCCAATCTCGAAACGGCAATGCCGGGCGTGTTTGCTGTCGGCGCCGTGCGCGCGGGCTATGGCGCCCGGCTTACCGAGGCGGTCGCGGAGGCGACGGCGGCGGCCGAACGGGCGGCGGCGCGCTGCGAAGACTGATGGAAATGGTGCTGCCGGACAGGATTGAACTGTCGACCTCTCCCTTACCAAGGGAGTGCTCTACCACTGAGCTACGGCAGCGCCCGGAAGCCTCGGGAGGCTCGGAGGGGCGGGGTATGCCATAGGGTTGGGGGCGGTTCAACCGCTGCCGCCCGCCGAAACGGGCAGCCCGCGCCAGCTTGCCGCGGAATGCCGGCTCTGCCTACGATTCGACCGCGCAGGCAGGAGGAAACTTGATGGACTGGCGTCCGATTTCGGCGGATTCGCACATCACCGAGCCGCCCAACTGCTACCTCGACCACATCGATCCGGCGTGGCGCGAGAAGGCGCCGTATGTCGTCCACAAGGAGGGCATGGGCGACATCTACGTCATCGAGGGCATGAAGACCCCGGTGCCGATGGGCCTGATCGCCGCCGCTGGCGTCGACCCCAAGGACATCCGCATCGGCGGCGCCAAATTCGACGACCTTCACCGCAGCGGCTGGGATCCCAGGGAGCGGCTGGCCGACCAGGACAAGGACGGAGTCGGCGCCGAGCTGATCTATCCCACGGTTGGCATGCTGCTCTGCAATCATCCAGACCTCGACTACAAGAAGGCCTGTTTCGACGCCTACAACCGCTGGCTTCAGGGTTACGTCGCGCACGATCCCAAGCGCCTGATCGGGCTCGGCCAGACCTGCATCCGCACCGTCAAGGAAGGCATCGAGGATCTCGAGCGCATCAAGGCGATGGGCTTCAAGGGCGTCATGATGCCGGGCAATCCCGGTGAGAAGGACTACGACGATCCCGCGTACGACCCGTTCTGGGAGGCCGCTGTGGCGCTCGAGCTGCCGCTCAGCTTCCACATCCTGACTTCGACCGGCGACAACACGATGGTCAAGCCGCGAGGTCCCAAGATCAACAGCTTCCTCTCGATCATCCGCGGCTGCCAGGACATCATGGGCATGCTGGTCTATTCCGGCGTCTTCGAGCGCCATTCCGGGCTGCGCGTGGTCTGCGTCGAGGCCGATGCCGGCTGGGCGCCGCACTACATGTACCGCATGGACCACGCCTACAAGCGCCACCGTTACTGGATGAAGGGCAAGGAGCTCGCGAAGCTGCCGTCGGAATATTTCCGCAAGCACATTGCGCTCACCTTCCAGGACGACTGGACGGCCTTCCAGGCCGCCGATCAGCTCGATCCGCATCAGCTGATGTGGGCCAGCGACTTCCCGCACAGCGATTCGACCTGGCCGTGGAGCCGCGATGTCATCGCCGCGCAGACCGCCCATCTCAGTCCCGAGCTGAAGAAGCGCATCCTGCACGACAACGTGGCGGAGCTTTACAAGCTCGCCGCCTGATCATGTCGGGGCGCAAAGCTCTTCCAGCCGGTCGATGAAGGGGATCTGGCCGGGGTTGATCTTGCGGCGCGCCTCCTCTGGCGAGAACCATTGCGCGCGGTCGACCTCGGGAAACGACTGACGCCGGCCGCTGCGCGGCGGCCACTCGATCTCGAACGAGCTGCCGGCGATGCGGTCGACGTCGAAGTCGCCCTCCAGCGCAAAACCCTCGACGCGCTTGCCGGCGCGCTGGCGGATCTGGCCAAGCGGCACCAACGGTCCCTCGGGCAGGTCGCCCAACTCCTCGGCGAACTCGCGTCGCGCCGTGGTCTCGGCGTCCTCGCCCCGATCGCGCTCGCCCTTGGGAATCGTCCAGGCGCCGTTGTCCTTGTTGCGCCAGAACGGCCCACCCGGATGCACGAGCAGCACCATCAGTCCGCCCGGCTGGCGTTTGTAGAGAAGGATGCCGGCACTCTCGACAGCCACTGCGTCCCTCCCGGGCCCCGCCTCGCGCGCGCTCACCAATCATTCCATGATCGAGGAACGGCCGTCGAGGCGGGGGCCGGTGCGTCCGAAGAAGCCGGCAGCCAAAAAACGGTGTGCAATGGCTGTGGTTGCACGGTTCCGGACAGAACCCGCGTTGGATCTCTGCAACCTGCGCGGTAACTGCCCGTTGTCGTGCCACAAGGGAGTGCCAAGGATGAAACCCATTATCGCTGTCATTGCCATGGCCGGCCTGGTCGGCGCATGCACCTACAGACATGAGACTGTCGAGCGGCCGGCGGCGCCGGCTGCAACCGTGGTCGCTACTCCGGTTCCGGCGTCCAACACCGTTGTCTACACCGAGCCGGCGCCGGCGACGGCGACGACCGTCTACACCCGCTAGAGGAGGCAGACATGAAGACCTATTTCGCTCTCGCCTGCGTAGCGATCGCCTGCGCGACCTCGGCCTGCTCGATCCGCGAGGAGCGCACCGTCCAGCCCGCACCGTCCACCGCCGCCGTCGTGGCGCCGGTTCCGTCCACGGTGGTCTACACCGACCCGGTGCCTGCGACGACGACGACCGTCTACACCCGTTAGCTCTCGCCGCGCCCGGGCGTTGCTTCCCCCGGCGCCAGGCTGCGGCCAGGCCCACCCGATCGGATCGGGTGGGCTTTTTCTTTGTGCGGTCCTCAGTTGCGAGGGTCGACCCGCCCGGCGGCTACCGCCAGTTCGTCGCGCGTCCGCATCACCGCCGGATCGTAGGCATCGATGTGCTCGGCTTCGTCGAGCGCCCGGTCGGCGGCGGCATAGTCGTGTCGCTCGATGGCGGCATGGGCGATGTCGACCAGCGCGCTGATGCGCCCGGGCTCCTGATCCGCCGTCAGCAGCAGGTTCTCGCTGTTCTGACAGAAGTAGACGCCGCCACCCACGACCACGAGGCTGAGCGCGCCGAGGAGCGTGTAGAGAAGTCCGTTGCCAGGGCCGCCCGTTTCGTCCGCCACCATGCCTCCGTCCGGTATCGGTCCGAAGAACGCCGGCGCGGCAGGCCACGTTGCTCGATCGGCGGCTGGAAAATCCCCTAGCGGATCATCGCCCGTCGCCAGCGCAACGCGTCCTCGATCTGCGCTTCCAGGTCGCGCGTCGGCATCCATCCCAGCTCGCGCTCCGCCTTGGCGATGGAACCGACCAGCACCGGCGAGTCGCCTGGCCGTCGCGCGCCGAAGACATGGGGAACCGGGCGGCCCACCATGCGGCCGACCTGATCGACAACCTGCTTGACGCTGTAGCCGTTGCCGGAACCGAGGTTGAAGACATCGTGACGGCCGCGCGCTTTCTGGCGCATCAGCCATTGCACGGCGCTGACATGGGCCTGGGCGAGGTCGGAAACATGCACGAAATCGCGCACACAGGAGCCGTCCTCCGTCGGATAGTCCTCGCCGTGCACCACCAGGGCGTCGCGCAGGCCGAGCGCTGCGTCGACAGCAAGCGGCAGCAGATGGGTCTCGGGCTCGTGCGCCTCGCCGATCTCGCCGCCGGGATCGGCGCCCGCCGCATTGAAGTAGCGCAGCGACGCCGAGCGCAGGCCGCGCCACGCGGCCTCGTCCAGGGCGCGCTCGACGCTCGCCTTGGAGATCGCATAGGGGTTGAGCGGCGCGATCTTGTGCTCCTCCTCCAGGCGATCGGCCTGCGGCAGGCCGTAGACCGAGCAGGTGCTGGAGAACACGAAGGCCTGGACCTTGTGGCGGATGGCCGCGCCGATCAGCACGCGGCTCTTCGCCGAATTGTTCACCATGTAGCGCTCGGGATTGGCGACCGATTCGCCGACCTCGATGTAGCCCGCCAGATGCACGACCACGCTTGGCTTGTGGCGCACGAAGACTTCTTCCACGAAGCGCCCGTCGCCGACGTCGCCCTTGACCAGCGAGCCCCAGCGCACCGCCCATTCGTGTCCCTTCTCGAGCGTGTCGAGGCAGAGCGGCTGGAGGCCGGCTTCCGCCAGCGCCTTGCAGACATGGCTGCCGATGAATCCTGCGCCGCCGGTGACCAGCACCGGCCCGCGAATGGTCGATGATAGCAACTGTGATTTCCTTCCGGTTGAGGCGGCTGAGGTTGGTCGATGCGCCACCATCACTCAATCGCAGTGACGGTCGATCACACAGTGGTCACGAGGCGCTCGTGCCTGTCGGTTCACTATTTGCCCGTCTGCCTCGGCTGGAGTGATTGCCAATGCTGAAGATCGTCAAGGATTCCGTGCTCAAGGTGAGCCGCTCGTTCGGCTACGACATCGTGCCGTTGCGCGAGATGAAGGAGCGCGACTTCGCGCTTCACCTACGCGAGCTGCTGGCCCGCCTCGAGATCGACTGCGTCCTCGACGTCGGGGCCAACGCCGGACAATACCGCGACTTCCTGCGCGATCGCGTGCTGTTCGACGGTACGATCGTGTCGTTCGAGCCGATCGCCCGCCATGTCGAGGCGCTGCGCGAGCGGAGCCGAGGCGATGCCAAGTGGCACATCGAAGGCTATGCGCTGGGCAGCCGCGACGGCGCCATGCCGATCAACGTGATGGTGTCGGACCAGTTCAGCTCGTTCCTCGAGCCCGACCACGCCAGGGTCGACGACTATGCCGGCCTGAACGTCGCAGACCACACCGAGACGGTGACGGTGCGCACTCTCGATGTCGTGCTGCCGGCGCTGCAGGAGCGCATCGGCTTCGATCGGCCCTACCTCAAGATCGACACCCAGGGCTTCGACATCGAGGTGCTGCGCGGCGCCGGCGACATCCTGCCGGCCATCAAGGCACTGCAGACCGAGGCGTCGGTGCGCAGCATCTATAAGGGCATGCCGCGCTACACCGAGGTCATCCACTATCTCGACGAGCGCGGCTTCGACATCACCGGCCTCTACCCCGTGAGCCGCGACAGCGCGCTGCGGCTGGTCGAGTTCGACTGCGTCATGATCAATCGCACCGCCATCGGCGCCAAGCATTAGCGGGGAAGACGGGTCAGCTTCTCGCAAAGCGCGGCGACGTCCTCGCCGGCCACGAACATGCTGCGCGGCGCGGCGCCGAGCCGGGCTCGGGTGCGCTGATACTCGGCCGCCGTCAGGCGCTCGAAGAAGCTCGCCAGCGAGTCTTCGAGGGGCGCGTCGAACGTCCAGCCGATCTGGTGCTTCTCGATCGCGTTGCCGACCTCGAAGCCGTGGACGGCAAGGCAGGGGATTCCGTAGTAGCCAGCCTCGTAGAAGCGGCATGGCATCAACCAGCGGGAATTGTGGTCGACATGCTCGAGGTCGAGCGCCCAGGCGAAGTCGACGCCGCCATACAGCCGCTCGAGATCCTGCTGGGGCAGGTAAGGTCCATCGTAGGTGACGTTGGCATGCGGGCCGAGCACTTCCTCGAAGCGTGCCTGCTCGACCGTCGTGAACACGCCGGCGAACTTGAAGACCACGCGGCCCTGCAGGCGCGCCGCCAGTCGAGCGATCAGGTCGATGGTGGCGTCGCCGCGGATCAGGCCGAAATAGCCCACCACCCAGGGCCGCGTGCCGATCGGCGCGGCTTTCCTCGGCGCCGCGGCGGGCGGCGAAGGGTAGAGCTTGTTCTCCAGCAGGAACCAGTCGCCTGAGTATCCCTGGACGGCGGCGTAGTAGTTGCGATGAAAGCCCGGCGAGGACAGCACCAGGACGCTGACGCGCCGCAGGCACAGCCGCTCGACCGCCCGCAGCAGGCTCGGCGCCGCGCCGCGCTGCATGACAATGGCCGGGATATCGAGCACCTCATAGGCGATCGGCGCCCGCGAGAAGGCGATCAGGCGTGCGAGCAGCGTCAGCAGCAGCTGATCGATGTTGCGGGCGTAGAACACCGACGCGCGCCGGATGGCTCGGCGATGCGCGAACAGGGTGGGGATGGCATAGAGCAGCGCCTTCAGGCGCTGTCCGTAGCGCAGGTCCGTGGTGAGGCCGAGCGGCACGTTCGGCCACGGTGGTTGATAGTCGACATTGTAGCGCGCGCGCCGGAAGCCAAAGACGGTGACGCGATAGCCGAAGTCGATGAACTGCTGCACGCGCTTCAGCGTGCTGGCGTCGGTGACGTCGGGGCAGAAGAACAGCAGATCGTCGTCGCGTCCGCCGCGCGCCGACGGCGCAGCGGCGCGTCGCATCGCAGCGTCGACGTCGACAGGAACGTCGGCGGCGTCCCGTGCTTCGATTGATCCATGCATCCGAACAGCATCTCCCGATCGCGCGGCCAAAAGCCAGTATCGACGACGCTGCAGCGACGCTACGTGATCAATCTGTGGCGTCGCATTGGAGCAAAAGCGTGCCACAAGTTGATCACTAGCTGCAGCGCAGCATGAGATGTTTCATGCTCGCACATGAACGCTGCCATCGACACACACGTCGGCGCTCGGCGCTTCGACCGCGTCGCCATCACATGCGTGTTCGGCGATCCGCGCGATTTGCGCTCGTGGTCTGGCGCGCCGGCCAATGTTGCCAAGGAGCTCGAGCGACTGGGCGTGACGGTCGACAGCATTCGCCCGAGCATGAGCCGTTGGGAGAAGCTCGCCGTCGCCGCCCGCGACATGATGGCCGGTCTCGGGCGTCCGATCAGCACCGAGCAGGTGCTGCGCGGCCTGCGCTCCCGGCGTCGCCTTGCCGCCAAGGTCGCCGAGCAGGCGCGCCACATTGGCGCACGGCACGTGCTGCACACCGGCACTTTCGACCTGCCGGCCTGTGACCTTGCGGCCGGGGTGAAGCATTACCTCTACTGCGATCACAGCTGGGCGCTCACGCGGGCTCATCACATCGATGTCCGGCGCTACAACGAGCGCGCGCTGCGGGCATTCGACCAGGCGGAGCGCGAGGCGCTGCACGGGCTTGCCCATGTTTTCACCTTCGGTTCCTACGTACGGGACAATCTCGTCGCCCATTACGGCTTGTCGCCCGATAAGGTCACAGCCGTAGGTTCCGGCATGGGCGCGATCGCGCCTTACCAGGGACCCAAGGCCTACGACAAGCCGGCGCTGCTGTTCGTCGCCAAGCATCTGTTCAAGGCCAAGGGCGGTCTGCTGCTGCTGTCGGCCTTCGACGAGGCCCATCGCCGCCGGCCGGATCTCCGCCTCACCATCGTCGGTGACGAGCGCAGCCGCGCCTATGTCGGCAACCGCCCCGGCGTCACCCTGCACGCCCATCTGCCCTGGGAAACGCTGCAGCAGCTCTATCGCGAGTCGACGCTGCTGGTTCAGCCGATGCTGAACGACCCGTGGGGGCAGGTCTATCTCGAGGCCATGGCGTCGCGCACACCTGTCATGGGCCTCAACCGCAACGGTTTGCCGGAGCTCGTCGATGGCGGCCGTCACGGGTTCCTCGTCGATCGCGAAGATCCGACCGCGCTCGCCGAGGCGATCCTTTGCGCCGTCTCGGATCCGCAGCGGCTCGAACGCATGGCGAACGCGGCCCAGCGCCATGTCCTGCAAAACTATTCGTGGAGCCGGGTGGCCGAGCGGATCGCTTTTTCCTCCTAGGCGTTGCGTAACAGAGAGGTTGGCAAGCATGTCCAGAAAAGTCGCGTTCATCACCGGCATCACCGGCCAGGATGGCGCCTATCTCGCCGATTTCCTGCTGACGCGCGGGTACATCGTGCACGGCATCAAACGCCGGTCGTCGCTGCTCAACACCGAGCGCATCGACTATCTGTACCGTGACCGGCACGACGCGGCGGCGCGTCTGTTCCTGCATTACGGCGACATGACGGACTCGACAAACCTGTTGAGGCTGCTGGGCGAGGTCAAGCCGACCGAGGTCTACAACCTCGCCGCCCAGAGCCACGTGAAGGTGAGCTTCGAGACGCCGGAATACACCGCCAACACCGATGCGCTGGGCACGCTCAGGATGCTCGAGGCGATCCGCATCCTGCAGATGAACGACGACGTGCGCTTCTATCAGGCGTCGACGTCGGAGCTGTTCGGCAAGGTGCAGGAGACACCGCAGCGCGAGCTCACGCCGTTCTATCCGCGCAGTCCCTACGCGGTGGCCAAGCTCTATGCCTATTGGATCACGGTCAATTACCGCGAGGCCTATGGCATGCACGCCTCGAACGGCATCCTGTTCAACCACGAATCGCCGATCCGCGGCGAGACCTTCGTCACCCGCAAGATCACCAGAGCGGTCGCCGCCATCGAGCGTGGCTGGCAGGACAAACTTTATCTCGGCAATCTCGACGCCAAGCGCGACTGGGGCCATGCCCGCGACTACGTCGAAGGCATGTGGTGCATCCTCCAGCAGGACCAGCCCGACGACTATGTGCTGGCGACCGGCGAGACGCACACGGTGCGTGAATTCGTCGAGCTTGCCTTCCGCCAGATCGATCGCCCCATCGAGTGGCGCGGCGAGGGCGATGACGAAACCGGCTGCTGCAAGCGCACCGGACGGGTGCTTGTGGCCATCGACGGCACCTATCGCCGTCCGACCGAAGTCGATCTCCTGCTCGGCAACCCCGCGAAGGCCCTGGCCAAGCTGGGTTGGCGGCATCGTACGAGCTTCCCCGAACTGGTTGCCGAGATGGTGGAAGCCGATCGCCTTGTGATGAACAGGATGGGAGCCAAGGATGCCTATGAGCCCAAGCTATACGCTGCGGAATAAGCGGGTCTGGGTCGCCGGCGATCGCGGCCTGGTCGGCAGCGCGCTGGTGCGACGCCTGCAGCGCGAAGGCTGCGAGATCGTGACGGCCCCGCGTGACCAGGTCGACCTGCGCCACCCGGATCAAACGCAGCAATGGATGGCGGCGGCCAAGCCGCAGGCGGTCTTCGTCGCCGCTGCGCGGGTCGGCGGCATCTACGCCAACGACACGCGCCCGGCCGAGTTCATTTACGACAACCTCATGATCCAGAGCAACGTGGTCGAGGCCGCGCGCCGGGTCGGCGTCGAGAAGATGATGCTGCTCGGCTCGTCCTGCATCTATCCCCGGCTGGCGCCGCAACCGATTCCGGAATCGGCGCTGCTCACCGGACTGCTGGAGCCGACCAATCAGTGGTACGCCATCGCCAAGATCGCCGGCATCAAGCTCGGCCAGGCCTATCGCCGCCAGTATGGCTGCGATTTCATCTCCGTCATGCCGACCAATCTCTACGGGCCGGGTGACAATTTCGACCTGATGCAGAGCCACGTCGTGCCGGCGCTATTGGTCAAGGCGCACGCCGCCATGCGGGCGCGCGCGCCGGCGATCGAGGTGTGGGGGACCGGCGCGGTGCGCCGCGAGTTCCTCTATGTCGACGATGCCGCCGACGGCATGGTCTGGCTGATGCAGAACTACTCGGACGAAGGCATCGTCAACCTCGGGCCGGGCTCGGACGTCGCCATCCGCGATCTCGTCGACCTGATCTGCAAGGTCGTGGGCTACAAGGGCGGTATCCAGTTCGATTCCAGCCGCCCCGACGGCGTGCCGCGCAAGATGGTCGACACGACCTTCGCCGCCCAGCTCGGCTGGCGGGCCAAGACGCCCCTGCGCGACGGCCTGGCGGCGACTTACCGCTGGTACGTCGACAACGTCGTCACCGAGCCACAGAAGGCGGTGGCGTAATAGCTGCGTTGCCTCCCCACGCTCCGCGTGGGGAGGTGATATCGCGCATTTGGAGCGCGGACCTCCAGGTCCGCTCATGGTTCATGATGCGGACCTGGAGGTCCGCGCTCCGATGAGGGTTACGCCCCCACCACCGATCCGTCCTCATCCGACGTCGGCGGTCCGTTCTTCAGGCGCAGGCGGCCACGCTTGTCGACCCACAGGCGGTAGATGCCGAGCTGCGCCAGGTTGGGGCTCTGCCAGTCGCTGCCGAAGCGCACGCCGGCGGTGCCGCCGCCGATCTCCAGCGCCTCGAAGCCGTTGGCGTATTCGATCGTCCCGGCCGAGCCGATGATGGTGACGCGTGCCCGCTTCTTCTCGCCGTCGATGCGCGCCAGGCCGGCATCCTTGGCCTGGGCATCGCCATGGCCGTCGGATCCGATCATCACCAGCTTGCTCACGACATAGGCGTCGATCAGCCGCTTCTGCTTGAACATCGAATAGGCGGTGCAGCCGATCAGGGTGCCGAAGTTCTGCAGGTAGATGCCGGCGCCGCCCTTGTCGAAGCTCGGCGCGCTCTCGTGATTGTTCTCGAACCCGCAGTTGGAGAGCAGCGTGCAGCCGTTCAGGGCGACCAGGCCATGCTTGCCGTTCAGCAGGAAGTAGCAGCCATGGAAGCCCGCATCGTAGCAGCCGTTCACCATCTCGACGCCGTACTGGCCGTTCTGGCCGAACACGCAGCCGAAGACGTGGATCGCCGACAGGATGCCGGCGCGTGCGCCATGACCCAGCGTCATGCCGTTCTTCTTGTTGTCGCGCAGGTAGCTGTTGATCACCTGGCTTTCGAAGACGTTGCCCATCATGCGGCAGCCGTCGCCGCCGCAGCCCTGCACCGTCACCTCGCGCAGGCAGATGTTGTAGAGATAGTGCTCCTTGTGCTCGCACTCGAGGTAGATGCCGTGGCCTTCGCGGCCGCCACCCAGGATGTCGAGCCCCTCGATCAGCAGGAAGCGCACCGTGGCGTTGCTGATGAACTCGAAAACGTTGCCGCCACCCTCGATGCTCGAGACGAGGTGCGCGCCGTTGGCGATCAGGCCGTGCTGGCGGGTGATGTCGCCCTTCTCGCCGGCCGGCGTCGCCACCCGCAAGGTGCGGCTCACCTTGTAGGTGCCGGGCGGGATGGCAAGGAAGCCCGGACCGCCCGGCGCGAAGGCGGCATCGAGGGCGGATTGCAGGGCCGCGGTGTCGTCGGTGGCGCCGTCGCCGCGCGCGCCGAACGAAGCGGCCGACAGCATCTGATGACCGTCGGCCGTCGGCGGTCGGGGCTTCTGCTGGGCGGCGGCCAGCGCAGGCAGGGCGACCAGCGCCGTGCCGGCGGCGATGCCGAGAAGGCCGCGTCTTGGTGCGTCGGATGCGGTCATGTGGTGGCGATCCCCGGTTGAGGCCTCGGTCGCGGCCGCGGTCCAGGATTGAACAGGCGCGGTTCCTGGCGCAGGGCCGGTGCGGGCGGCCGCTTGGCGGCGCGTGGAACGGGAGCGCTGGTCGCCAGGATCGATGCCGCCGCCGCCATCAGCATCACGCTCCAGGTCTTGGGGCCGACATAGGAGCCCGAGGCCTGGCCCAGGATGATCCACACGACCCAGCAATACAGCACGCTCGGCACGCCGAGCAGGCGCAGCCAGACCGAGACGGCGGCGATGCAGACGACGCCCCACACCAGGCCGAGATAGATCCAGTGCAGCCAGACGTAGTTGGTCAGCACGTCGGCGACGCGGCTGATCCGCCAGGCCGCCTGAAACGCCGGCGAATTCATGTAGACGTTCATCACGTCGTTGGTGATGAAGGGCTCGCCGGTCAGCCCGGCGCCGGCCCATGGATAGTGGCGGAACACGTCGAAGGCCACGAGCATCGGGCCGGTGAAGCGGTAGAAGAAGCTGGCGTCGCGACCGTCGGCCAATTCCTTGAGTCGCTCGGCAAAAAAGATGCTGCCGAACACCGCGGCGGCGGTGACCATCACCCCGGCGAGCCCCAGCATGGCGACGGTGCGCGAGACCGAGGTGCGCTGGCCCGGACGAGTGCCGGCGAGGAAGACCATGTACGGCGCCGTCAGGAAGATCATGAGGACCAGCGTCGGCCCCGGCAGGACGATCAGCGCCAGGCCGACCAGCCCGAGATAGGCCAGGAACTTGCGACGCCACGGGCTGACGACCAGCCACAGCGAGCTGAAGTGGGTGTAGGCGAAGGTGACCGCCGACGGCTCCGACGTGAACAGCTTTGGCCGAACGCGGCCATAGAGGATGCGGTCGCGCAGGTCGGCGTCGTAGACCTGGTCCGTCTGGTAGAGGCGCTCGCGGACGGCATCGCTGATCGGGCGCAGGCCGGCATACGATTCCAGCAGGCAACCCACGACGATGGCGAGGCAGAAGACGAGCAGGATGCGGGCGATCTGGCGACGCTCGCCGTGTCGCAGCGTCAGGAACATGGCGTAGGCGATCACCATCGAATAGGTGAGCTGCAGCAGGCCGGTGAAGCGTTTGCTGAGGAAGGCGTAGTCGTGCGCGGAGAGCACCGAGAAGAGATAAACGGTGATCACCATCAGCAGGCCGGCCAGGTGCTTCGGGACAATCTGGTCGCGCCGCCGCCACAGCATGATCAGTCCGGCGGCGCCGGAGGGCGCGCAGGTAAGCGGCACCTTCTCGGAGATCGACAAGGACACGCCCAGATAGAGGCCGAGCAGGAACATCACGACCAGGATCGTGTCGATCAGGTCCAGTCGGCCAGGTCCGGCGTTCGCCATCGGACGGCTCATCGGTCTCTGCTCATGGATTGGCGATCGCCGACACGATCTGCCGGCCGCGGCTCGGCCAGTCGAAGCGGTTGGCGCAGGCCGCCCAGGCGCGTTCCTGCAGGCGATTGAGCCGGTCGACGTCGTCGATCGCCTCGAGCACGCCGTGGGCGAGCGCGGCATGGTCGGAGAACAGCATGGCGCTCTCGTTGTGCCGCAGCGGAACCCCGGCGAAGGAGCCGGCGAGCGCGAACACCGGCACGCGGTTGAAGACGTATTCCAGGACCTTGAGCTTGAAGCCGCCGCCGCTGCGCTCGGGCACGATGGCGATGCGCGCCTGGTCGAGGTAGGGCGCGATATCGGGCACCGTGCCGGTGAAGTGTGTCGCCAGGCACTGGCGGCGCAGCTGTTCGAGGAAGGCCTCGTCGCCGCTGCCCACGGCCTGCAGCTCGGCGCCGGCCTCGGCGAACAGCGGATCGGCGACGGCGACGAACTCGGCGAGGTTCATGCGCTTGGCGATCCAGTCGTAGCTGCCGACGATGACCGCGCGTCTCGGCAACGCCGCCGAGAGGCGCCGTTCGCCGACCCGGCGGCCGCAGTAGCCTGGCGTCAGCACGTCCATCGGCTTGTCCATCGCTTCGCGGCGATAGAGCGCCAGGTCCTCCTGGGTGATGGCGGTCACGAAATCGACCGCATCCACCAGCTCGCGCTCCAGGCGCGACACCTTCAGCGCGTCCAGGCGCACGGCCTGTCGCTTGAGGAACAGCGGTTGGCTCTCGGCGATCTGGCTGCGCAGGCTGCCTTCGTGATTGTGCGAGACGTAGATCAGGCGCGGCCGGTCGCGGCGCCCGGCATAGTGGTCGAGCACCGCCGGCAGCGCCCAGCCAGCGGAGATGCCGTCGAACACGATGCCGTCCCAGTCGTCGCGCCGCAGCAGCTTGGCGAGCATGCGCCGCATGCCCGAGGTCCGGCAGCGATAGGCGATGTTGGGCAGCGTCGAGGCGAGGCTGCCCCAGCGCGAGTGCGGGCTGTCCTCTGGCAACCACCACACCACCTTGCTGGAGCGCGCTCCATCGGCGCGCGCGCCCTCCGAGCGGCTCAGCCCCAGCACCTCGACGTGGCTGCCTGCGGCCGCCAGCGAATCGATCAGACCGCCGGAATAGACGTACTGGCCGTTATGGCGCGGTTCGGGATCGGCCATCGTGACCCACAGACACCGCACATGCCGCCGTCCTCCGTCCTTTCGCAGCTCGTCAGAACGCGTTGCGACCGGTGAAACCGCCGAGGATGGTTCGCGCGATGATGCGGAGGTCGAGGCTGATCGACCAATGCTCGATGTAGTAAAGGTCATGCTCTACACGTTTCCGTATCTGCTCGAGGGTGTTGGTCTCGCCACGCCAGCCGTTGACCTGGGCCCAGCCGGTGATGCCCGGCTTCACCCGATGGCGCGCGTCGTAATGCTTGACCGCCTCCTGGTAGAGCAGGGGGCCCGCCTTGGCGGCGAGCGCATGGGGACGCGGACCGACGATCGACATCTCGCCGCGCAGCACGTTCAGGAACTGTGGCAGCTCGTCGAGGCTGGTGCGACGCAGGAAGGCGCCGATCCGGGTGATTCGCGGGTCGTTGCGGCGCGTCAGCTGCTGGCCGTCGGCGTCGCTCTGGTCGATGTACATGGTGCGGAACTTCAGCACCTCGATCAGCTCGTTGTTGAAGCCGTAGCGCTTCTGCCGGAACAGCACGGGCCCCCGGCTGTCGAGCCGGATCAGCAGCGCGATCGCCAGCATGACCGGCGAGATGGCCGCCAGGATGAGCGCCGCCAGGACGCGGTCCTCGATCGACTTGGCATGCCACTGCCAGTCGCGCAGCGGACGATCGACGACATTGAGCAGCGTGTGACCGCCGATATGGCTCGCCTGCAGGGCGCCGAGGCGCAGCGCGAACTCGCCCGGGCAGAGCCGGACGTCGACCGGGACCACCGTCAGCTTGTTCAGCGTCTCGACCAGTTGATGCTCCGCCGCCATCGGTAGGGCGACGATCACGGTGTCGACGCCATAGAGCCTGACGTCGCGCACCAGGTCGTCGACCGAGCCCAGGATAGCGTGGCCCATGCAGCGCCGCGGCAGATTGCCGGCGTCGTTGTCGTAGACGCCGAGGATGCGCGGCCCACCCGGCGCGGCGTTCAAGCCGCGCAGCAGGCGCTGGGCGATGGGGCCGGCGCCGACGATCGCCACGACCTCGCCGAGCCGGCCGGCGCGCGACCACTTGCCGACCTGGTGATGCAGCACGATGCGACTGGCGACGATCAGGCTGGCGGCAAGCGAGAACCACAGGGCGATCCAGGGCCCGTCGGTGGCGGTGATCGGGTCGAAGAAGAAGCCGGCGACGAACAGCGTGCCCAGGGTCAGCAGCCAGCCCAGCAGGGCGCGGCCGATCGAGCTGCCGAGATCGCCGAAGTGGCGGAAGCGGTGCGCACCGACGAGCCGCAGGAAGTTCATCGCAAGCA